>JBARCC010000359.1:0-1568 GCA_049793635.1 Maribacter sp.
ACCTTAAAAAAGAAGTCTACAAACTTACAATAGTGACCAATCCTGATATGCTTCAGGGACTTTTGAGCGTCACAATTGAAGGCGACCATGTTTTTATGAACCTTTTTGAAAGTGCACCGTTGAATATAGGAAAACGGAAACTGTACGTGGGATTCCCAGGAAACTTGGTGGCATACGCCTGTAAATTAAGTTTCCAAAAAGGTTGTGACGGGTTTGTGGCCTTCACAGCCAAAACAAAGCTTGTTAAAGATTACGAAGAAACTTTGAGAGCTTATTATTTCACGAACCAAAGAATGATTATTGACACGGACGAGGCAAGGTTTTTAGTGAGCAAATATTTCAAAACAAATTAAAAAAAATGGGACATAGTAAAGAACCGAAAGAAGTGGACTTTTTATTAGAAAGTAAACCGTTAACGGACAGGGAACTGGAAAAAATCAGCGAATTTATTAAAAAGAGAGAGAAAATGGATGGAAATAAGCATTCGCCTAAGAAAAAACCAACAAGGACGAAAAAGCCTACGCACAACAATATGTCTTCAATTTTAAGATTGTATATGGCGCTGATACCATTCAGCTCTTTGACCCAAAGGTGTTTAAAAAACAAATAGTTACTTGACACAAAATCCTTAATTCGTGATGCAATCCAAAGCTATACAAATCCCGATTTAAATTTAAAGCGCTGAGTTGTTTCAAAACTCACGTTACAAAATTACTGACTGTTCTTAACGGAGCTCCGATCTACAACCCTACCAATGGTTTATTGCCATTTTTCGTTAAACGCAAACTCGTCCAGTGCCATCCGCACACGCTCGTCGGTCTCCTCTTTTTGCAAGTCATCGGATAGCTCCTCCAATTCTCCGCCATAATATCCCAAGGCAATCGCGGTGGTCACATGATAACCGTTAGGGACCTTAAATTTACGTTGTGCTTCTTTCCAATCCACGCCGGCCATGTGGTGCAACCCGATACCTAAATATTGAGCCTGCACCGTCATATTCCCCAAGCTAAGACCTAAATCATGCTGGGCGTGAAAGTTTTCCTTTCCATCGTCATTCTCTTCTTTATAGGCCGTAAGCATGAGAAGCGGGGCATTATCAGCCCATGGCTTGTTAAAATCGCTCAAACAATCACAAATCGTACCATAAGCCTCACTGCCCTTTTCAGCATAGATAAAACGCCAAGGTTGCAGATTGTTCGAACTAGCGGCCCAGCGTGCGGCCTCAAACAGCTGATGTATATGTTCTTTCTTAATCTTTTCGTTTTTAAAGGTCCTCGGACTGTACCTCTGTTTTAATAAAGCGAATATCTCATAATCTGTATTTGCGATATTCTTCAGTTTTACTTGTTCTTCTTCATTCATCGTTAGCATATTTATGGATCACAAAATCTTTTTCTAAAATTAACGATACGGTATGCTTACCGTTGACCTTAACCAAATAAATCTTAATGCAAAACCCCTGCGTGGTAGCGTCAGAAAATTTCAATCTGACTGCTATGTAGGTTTTTGTTGGAATCGATACTTTTTACGATAGATTCAACGTGAATGAATGGGTGGAAAATGGGTTT
>JBARCC010000360.1:0-5525 GCA_049793635.1 Maribacter sp.
TCCTAAGTCTAGCGTGTCTACCAATTCCACCACGCCTGCATTACTCTATTTCCGTAAACGAATCCGTTTATCGGGCTGCAAATATAACGCAAAAATTCAATTCTCTAAATTTTAGCTATTTAAAAATTTCGCTTTTTGTACTTTTATCAAAAGTTGTAGAACATAACATATGCAAAACGTAAAAGAATATCTATCGGAACATAAAGACCGATTTTTAAATGAACTCATTGAACTGCTTAAAATACCTTCCATTAGTGCAGACTCCGCCTTCTCGCAAGATGTGCTCGATACTGCCGATGCCGTTAAAACCAGACTGGAGGAGGCAGGATGCGACATCGTTGAAATCCACGAAACGGCCGGTTACCCCATCGTATACGGTGAAAAAATAATTGATGCTAAATTACCCACCGTTTTGGTCTACGGCCATTATGATGTGCAACCCCCCGACCCTATAGATCTATGGCATTCCCCCCCATTTGATCCCGTTATCAAAAAAACGAGCTTACACCCAGAGGGCGCTATTTATGCCAGAGGGGCCTGTGATGACAAAGGCCAGATGTATATGCACGTAAAGGCCTTAGAACTTATGGTAAGAACCAACCAACTTCCTTGCAACGTTAAATTTATGATCGAGGGCGAAGAGGAAGTGGGGAGCAATAATTTAAGCATTTATGTAGCGGAAAATCAAGAGAAATTGGCCAACGATGTTATCATCATCTCCGATAACGGAATGATTGCCAATGATGTGCATTCCATCACTACCGGTCTGCGCGGGCGCAGTTATGTCGAAGTGGAGGTAACCGGCCCAAACCGGGATTTACACTCCGGGCTTTACGGTGGTGCGGTGGCCAACCCGATCAATATCCTCTCAAAAATGATTGCCAGCCTACATGACGAAAATAACCATATTTTCATTCCCGGTTTTTATGACAAGGTCGAGAACCTTTCTGCCCACGAACGTGCCGAAATGGCCAAAGCACCTTTTAGTTTGGAAAACTATCAGGATGCATTGCATATCGAATCCGTTTATGGAGAAAAGGGATATACAACGAACGAACGCAATTCTATCCGCCCTACCTTAGACGTAAATGGCATATGGGGCGGTTATATTGGTCAAGGGGCCAAAACGGTCATTGCCAGTAAAGCCTATGCCAAAATATCCATGCGCTTGGTCCCCAATCAAGATTGGAAGGAAATCACCGAACTGTTCAAACATCATTTTGAGTCCATTGCCCCAAAAGGGGTAAAGGTCACCGTAAAGCCCCACCATGGGGGGCAGGGATACGTTACCCCGATCGATACCCTTGCCTACCAAGCCGCCTCCAAGGCCTACGAGACTACCTTTGGCAAGAAACCCATACCACAGCGTAGTGGAGGCAGCATCCCCATCGTTTCGCTTTTTGAGAAGGAATTGGGCAGTAAAACCATTCTTATGGGCTTTGGGCTGGATAGCGATGCCATTCACTCCCCCAACGAACATTTTGGGGTTTGGAACTATTTAAAGGGAATTGAAACCATTCCGTATTTCTATAAATTTTTCACGGAAATGAATGGTTAAGGGTTGAAAGAATCACCGTATGTTATTGCTAGCGCAGCGCAGCAATCTGTTATTCTACAACACGAACAAACAGATGGCTCCATCGCTAAAAAAGCTCCTCGCAAAGGCGTTTGGCGATTGTTTTAAGCTCTCGCGAAGCCATTTATTTTAAGCACAATCTAGGTCTTCTTAACGTACTTGGTAATGATTACGATTTGCTGACCCTCCACTTTGCCTTCAATATATTCGGCATTGTCGCGGTCGAGCGAAATCCTTCTTATGGCGGTGCCCTGTTTGGCCACCATGCTGGAACCTTTTACTTTTAGATCTTTCACAAGAACCACATTATCGCCATTCTCAAGGATGACGCCATTAGCATCCCTGTGGATGATTTTTTCACTTTCGGAAAGCCCTTCACCGGTAGCTTTGGCCCATTCCAGAACATCGGGTTCCAAATACAGCATATCCAGCAAGTCTTTGGGCCAACCCTCCAGTTTAAGCCGCGATAACATGCGCCACGCCACAACCTTTACAGCAGTGTGTTCGCTCCACATACTATCGTTAAGGCAACGCCAATGATTGGCATCCATTTTCCCTGGATCCTCGATTTGAGTACGACAGGTTTCGCAAGCCAACATACTTCCATCCACTCCTCCCGTAGATACCGGTGGCACTTCATAAACACCTAAGGTATTGGTAGCACCACAAAGTTCACACACCCCTCCACTACGTTCCTCCAAATCAGATAAAACACTCATTCTAATTCCTTTTGGGCCAAAATTAAGTCTTTTTACCGGTCCTATGGCCTTACCCCAGACAATTGGGGTCGGGCTATACACTGCAAGTACGCTTCGCCAAAAGAGGCGAATGCGCGCTTTTCGTTCCTATCCCTAAGGCAAAATAAATCATCTCTACACTTGTAGAATTAAATTTTAATCTCTATGTTTGTAGAACACATTCTAAACGTGTAGAAAATGCAGTTATCAAAATCAGAAGAAGAGTTGATGAATATCCTTTGGAGGCAGAAAAGGGCGTTCATGAAAGATTTACTGGATGCTTATCCAGAACCCAAGCCTGCAACAACTACGGTGGCAACCCTTTTAAAACGAATGACGGACAAAGGTTTTGTCGGTTACAACAGTCTTGGGCGCAGCCGGGAGTACTACCCTTTGGTAAAGAAAAAAGAGTATTTCTCGAAGCATGTCAACGGACTCATTAAAAACTTTTTCAATGATAGCGCTAGTCAGTTTGCATCGTTTTTTACCCAAGAGACCAACCTCACCAAAGATGAGCTGGAAGATCTAAAAAAATTGATAGATCATGAACTAAAAAAGAAATGATCATGGAGACCTATTTGCTACATTCCGCCGGTTGCATGGCTGTTTTTCTTCTTTTTTATAAACTGGTATTAGAGCAGGAAAGCATGCATGTATTTAAACGCTATTTTCTTCTAGGTGCCCTCGTAGCCTCATTCATTGTGCCGGCCTTGGTTTTCGTAGAATATGTAGCGTCCTCAGTGCATCCGGTCACGACCATAATGCGTCCAGATGCGGTAACAACCTCCCAAACAGCCCACACCACACCCGTAGCGGACTTTAAGTGGTCCCGACTTTTTTGGGCTATCTATTTTGTCGGTCTCCTCGTTTTTGGATTCAGGTTTGTGAAGCATTTATTTCAAATTTTAGGGCGTATAAAGCGGAACCCAAAACTAAAATCCCAATTCAGCATAAAAGTATTGCTCACAGAGAAGTTGCCGCCACATACCTTTTTTAACTACATTTTTCTGAACAAGAACACGTTTGAATCCAACCGTATCCCAGAACCGGTACTCATTCATGAAGAAATACATGCCCAACAGGTTCACAGTTTAGATGTCCTATTCATTGAGCTGCTGCATGTATTCTTCTGGTTTAATCCGCTCGTTTATTGGTTCAAAAAAAGTATAAAATTAAACCACGAGTTTTTGGCGGATAGCGCCGTCCTTAAAAACGGACATGAAAAAAGCGAGTATCAAAACATTTTATTGGCATTCTCATCAACTGCCACAGAACCCCAATTGGCAAACGCCATCACCTATTCATCAATCAAAAAACGATTTAAAGTCATGAAAAAAAGAACATCAAAAAATTCAAGGGTATTCAGAAGTTTACTCGTCTTTCCATTAGTAGCAATACTCCTATTCGGGTTTAGCGAGCGATAGTTGGTCGAAATCCAAAACACCGACTCCATGGTCAATGAAATGACTTTTCCACCAGATCCTATTGAAATACGTATTGACGGTGAAGGACGTCTGTTCTTAAAGAATACGGAAATAAGCAACCTTCAAAAATTGGAAGAAGGTCTGTTGAAATTGAACCAAAACCTTTCGAAAGCGCAACGCGAGCAAAACGTTAGTGCGATAATCATGGTAGCAGCCAATACCCCAAAACAGCTCATTGAAAATATAGATCGAATTTTAGTGGCATATGGTGTTGCGACCATCAACGTTCTTGGTCCAGAGCCTGCTTATAAGGGTACCCTCATTGAAACGGTTACGGAACAATCCCAAACCGAAAAATACAATTCCCTTGCTAAGAAGTACAATGCGATACCAATTGAAAAACGCGTTATTCCCTCACAGGACCTGAAGGTTTTAGAGACCGTCTACGGCAAAATGAGTTCAAGCGAACGAAAAGCGGCCCAACCTTTCCCAGAATGTTTACCAAAGAATAAGCAAGATGGCGCCACACGCCAACAAATGAAGGAATACAACGCACTGGCTAAAACGTACAATGAAATGCTAGAAAAGCGGGGCAACTTACGCATCTTAAAATCTGATGTAGATCGTTTGGAATATTTGTATTCCCTTATGTCTGAAAAACAGCGTGATGCTGCGGAACCTTTTCCAGATTTTCCAGAACCGCCACCAGCCCCTGAAGCTCCTGAGCCACCCAATGAACGGGAGGAAGCATCACGGATGATCAAAGAGATAATAGCGGAACAGTACCCGTATGATGTGGTTGGAGGGAATATAAGTTTAATGGAAAAGCCATCACTTCCACAAACCCCACAACAAGGCTTCTATTTGGAAGAGCAAGAAATGCTATCAAAGGCTGAGCAAGCCAGAATGGAACAGCACGAAAAGTTAATGCTCATGGAAGAAGCCAAACTTCAAAGGCAAGAGGAAAAATTGGCGGAGCAAGAGATTCGTTTGAGCCAACAAGAGCAAATGCTGCAAGAACAGGAAACCATAATGCGTGAACGGGAACGCATCACAAGGGAACATAATGCGAAAAGGAAGAACCATATGCCCTTGCCCCCTGCCCCGCCTGAACCTGTTTCCCCATTAGATCATATCATCGATATGGCCAAAAAGGGAGCCACATTCCATTACGAGAACGAGCCCATAACGGCCGATAAAGCCATTGAGCTGCTAAAGAAGAATACCCAACTGAACATCGAATCCATAAATACCAATGGTACTACGGTAATCAATATTACCAAATCACCCGTTCGCCAATAGGAGTCTCCTGTACACATAAATGTTAAAGCCCTCTCAAAGAGGGCTTTTTGCGTACCAAAAAACAAATAGTTCCGTTCTCTCCCTTAGAGGGGTTTATTTCAATTTAAAAGAAATTCCTCGAACCCATCAATCTCCCTACCATCGCGGTAGGTCAAATCAAAAACGCCTACCGTTACGGGGGCCAAAATCGAACATCATGATACAAACCTTTTTTATCCTTTGCTCTGGCGCTGATGCCGACCTTTTGAAAAGCTGTTCCAAAGCCGAACAGCATAAATATGCCGGTATTGGCGCCACCGTCTTTTTTACGGCAATTATGGCTTTCATCGCCAGTAGTTATGCCCTGTTCACCGTTTTTGACAATGCCTATATCTCCCTATTTTTCGGCTTGGTTTGGGGGCTGCTCATCTTCAACCTAGATCGGTTCATAGTGTCCACCATCAAAAAACGGGACAGTTTCAAACAAGAATTCCTTCACGCCGCACC
>JBARCC010000361.1:0-2161 GCA_049793635.1 Maribacter sp.
AACCTATTTTTAATTATAACGAAAAGAAAAGCAAATTTAAGCGGCTTTGCAACTGCAATTGCGATTAAAGTCAATATTTTAAATTATTTTTGGTTAACGCCTTATAGGTTTGAGGAATTATAGATTAAATAAATTCCTCCCTATTTTTTAATCTTTAAACAACTGCAGTATGTATGATTTTGGTTTGGTAGGTCTTGGAGTGATGGGACGAAATTTCATTTTGAACGTGGCGGATAACGGTTTTACCGCATATGGTCATGATTTGGATGATGAAAAGGTAAATTCCCTTAAGAAGGAAGGTGGGGACTTGAAAAAAGTAGACGCCTCTACCAACATAAAAACCTTTGTGAAATCGTTAAAGCAACCCCGCAAAATCATGCTTTTGGTGCCCGCTGGCAAAATTGTGGATTCGGTCATCGAATCGTTACTCCCTCACATCGATAAAGGAGATATCATTATTGACGGGGGCAACTCTTTTTTCACGGATACAGACCGTAGGGAAAGTGAATTACAGCACAGGGCCATAAATTTCTTTGGTGCAGGCGTGTCCGGAGGGGCGAAAGGCGCTCGTAGGGGCCCAAGTATCATGCCTGGTGGGTCAAAATCTGCCTACGCACACATTAAACCCATTTTCGAGGCCGTAGCAGCCAAATATGAAGGGGAACCCTGCGTTGCTTATTTAGGTCCAAAATCTGCAGGTAATTATGTGAAAATGGTCCATAACGGGATAGAATATGGATTGATGCAGCTCACCTCGGAAATATATGACGTACTCAAAAAAGGAGGAAACTACGACAACACGGAGCTTCATGCTGCGTTCGCCAAATGGAACAAGGGCCGATTACAATCTTTTTTGGTAGAGATTACCTCAGAAATTTTCGAACAGGAAGACGATTTGACCGATGGGAGTTTGGTCGATCAAATTTTGGACAAGGCAAAACAAAAAGGTACCGGTAAATGGACCAGTCAAAATGCAATGGACCTCGGCATTCCTGTTCCATCCATAGATATCGCGGTGAGTATGCGTGAAATATCGGCACTAAAAGATGAACGCATTAAAGCGGATGCCCTTTATGATAGACCGGTGGTTTCCCATATGGACAAGGACTCTTTAGCGGAGCTCTCCGAAAAAGCGCTTTATTTTTCGTTCATCATCACGTACGCACAAGGTCTGCACCAATTGGCAGATGCCTCAAAGGAATACGGGTATTCCTTGGATATTGCGGTTATCGCCAAAATTTGGCGGGCAGGCTGTATCATACGTGCAGGACTTTTAGCGGATATTACAGATGCGTTTAAAGCAGATAATACCCTGCCCAATCTTTTACTAGCTCCCAATTTTGTGAAAAAGGTTAAAGAAACGGTAGGTGCCGCAAGAGAACTTGTTGCTTTTGGTGCCAAAAATGGTATTCCCCTACCAGGCCTATCAAACTCCTTGACCTATTTCGATGCCTATACCTCAAGCAGGTTACCGTTGAACTTGATACAGGCGCAGCGCGATTACTTCGGGTCCCATACCTATGAACGTTTGGATCGAGAGGGTATTTTCCATACCGAATGGGAGTAGCGGTCTCATGCGCTGCGCATATGCTTAATGGACCAAAAGAACTAAATAAAAGAATTTGAAAAAAAATATCCCTGTTTTCGTCAGTTATTGCCTTTTAGCTTTGTTTTGTATGGTCATCGGTGCGTGTGAGCAGGCCAAGCGAGAAGATACACCTGTAGAGGTTTTAGACGAACATGCATTGGACAGAAGAGTAAACAAGGTCACCATCGACTCATTATTAAGAGAGGTCTATGTTCCCATTTATTCTGATATCTACAATCAAACAAGAGACTCCAGAACCTTACTCACCGCTACCTTAAGCATCCGTAACACCAGTATAAGGGATAGCCTTTTCGTTAGCAAAATTGATTACTACAATACCCAGGGAGACTTGGTAAGGAGTTACATTGATGCTCCGATATACCTCAAACCCATGGAATCAATTGATTATGTAATCGAGCAACAAGATACTTCCGGAGGTAGCGGAGCAAACTTTTTAATAGATTGGTACGCTAAAAAACAATTGAATCCATTATTCCAAGCAGTAATGGTGGGTGGTTTGGGAGCCCAAGCATTTTCATTTACTACAGAAGGCATCGAGGTGCCCCGTAATTG
>JBARCC010000362.1:0-4096 GCA_049793635.1 Maribacter sp.
ATCAAGATTAACATCGTAACCTCCTCGATAGACCCCTATGACAAAGAGCAATGGGAACATTATCAAGAGAAAACCCATCATCTCATCACCTTTAATCAAAAACCCATTACCAAAGATAAAATAGAAGAAATTACGGAGGTTGCCTAAACTACCCGGGTAATGATTATTTTTGCAAATCAAATTTGGGCCTAGTTCCCATCACAATGATTTGGTAATGAAGTATCTGTTTCTTTTCATTTTTATAATTTCGGTATGCTCGTGTGAGAAAAAAATGGAAAATCCTTCAATCGATTTTCCGACTCCTTATGAAACATCGGGCAAAGAGGAGACCGCCACGTATACCGAGGTAATCGATTTCTACATCAATCTTGCCAAAGAATTTTCGAGCGTCAATATACAAACCATCGGTACTACCGATAGTGGTTTGCCCTTGCACCTGGTGACCTTTAATCCTGAGGGGGATTTCAATTTTCAAAAGGTATCCTTAACCCATAGGATCATCCTCATCAATAATGGAATACATCCCGGTGAAAGTGATGGTATCGATGCCACCATGCTCCTTTTCCGGGATTTGGCCAGCAAAAAACTAACCTCCCCGACACAGACCATCATCGCTACGATTGCTATTTATAATGTTGGGGGCGCATTGAACAGAAACAGCACGTCTAGGGCCAACCAAAACGGACCCAAGGCATATGGCTTTAGGGGCAATGCAAGAAATTACGACCTCAACAGGGATTTTATAAAGAACGATACCAAAAATGCCGAAACTTTTGCACAAATCTACCACTTGGTAAATCCTGATGTTTTTATAGACAACCATGTTAGTAATGGCGCGGATTACCAATATACCCTTACCCACCTCTTTACCCAACATAATAAACTTAATGGCGCGCTGGGCGAATACGTTCACCAAGACTTCATGCCTCGATTGCAGGATTCTTTGATGGCTTCAGACTGGGACATTACGCCTTACGTAAACGTATTCAACCGCCCCCCAGAAACCGGTTTTCAGCAATTCATGGACCACCCGAGATATTCAACGGGGTACACTACCTTATGGAATACCTTGGGGATGATGGTAGAGACCCATATGCTGAAACCTTATGAGAAAAGAGTTGCGGGAACCTATGAACTCATGCGAAAAGTGATTTCCATTACCGAAAACGAAGGAGAAAAAATTAGGGACTTGCGAAATGCCAACTTCAAAATGTTTAGGGATAGCCCCTACTACCCGATTGCCTGGCAAACGGATACCACTAAAGTTTCTAAATTCAAGTTCAAGGGGTACCAAGCAGATTCCCTCATCAGCGAGGTTACGGGATTTCCAAGATTGAAATTTAATCGAGAGATGCCTACGGAAAAAGAAGTGGAATATCAAGACTACGCTATTCCTTTGGATTCTGTCAGAATACCGAAGGCCTATCTGGTTCCGAAACAATGGAAGCGTGTCGTAAATGCGCTAGACCTCAATAAAATCGCATATACCACCCTTAAGAAAGATTCACTCATTCATGTGATTTCCTACCGTATTGCCGAGTATGAAACGGTCAATGCTCCGTTCGAAGGCCATTACATGCATAAAAATACGAAGGTGGACTCAAAGAGCACCAGCTTTTCAGCAAGGGCAGGAGATATTTTGGTCTTTACGGACCAGCCCGGAATACGCTATATTTTGGAAACATTAGAGCCGGCAGCGGTAGATTCTTTCTTCAATTGGAACTTTTTTGACACTATTTTACAGCAAAAAGAGGGTTTTTCGCCTTATGTATTTGAAGACACGGCACTTTTAATGTTGCAGAACGATTCGGTGTTGAGACAGAATTTTGAAAATTAGTAGGAGGTAGACACTGCGTGTACATCAAATTGGTACGCCCAACTCGACTGGCTTTTCAAGCAAAGCAACCTTTATGAAAAAGCGCATTTGCAATACCCTATTTACAGAATAGAAAAAGAGGAATCAATCCCCCTCGAATAAGATCTTGATGTTTACGTAAGAATTCAAAAGGGCCTTCTGTATTTTATTGGGGCCCTTCCATTTTACTTTAACGATACCCTCTTTCTTCTCTGGTTTCAATTTACCGGTATAATCCGTTTTCATCGCATACCAATGCACCTGCTTAAGGGTGTAAATTCCGTTATTTTTAAAAATGTGATAGGTGGTACGTAGAAAATTTTCTATTTTAAGGTCCTTGACCCCAGTTTCCTCCATCACCTCACGTACCGCACAATCTTCAATCGATTCCCCTTTGTCCAGTTTGCCTTTGGGCAAATCCCATTTATCGTTACGGTAAATAAATAGCACTTTTCCCTTGTCGTTCGTTACCACCCCACCTGCTGCAACCACTAAGGGAATTTCCTTGGTGAATTTTTTTAAGATTTCCTCATGGTTCGGATGATAAATGAACGCCTCCTCTAATTTTTTCTTTTTTAAAGATTTGATGGCCCCCTGTATAGAATCTTGATTGAGCAAAAAATACTCCCCATTTGCGGTTTCCGAGAGCTTATTTGTTAAGATCAACGGCAATTCATTAACAAAAACTTTATACATTTGCAACATGGTTTTAGACAAAAACACGGCTAAAAAGACAGCAGAGCTTCTCTTGCAAATTAATGCAATAAAATTGAAACCGGAAAATCCTTTTACATGGGCTTCAGGTTGGAAATCCCCCATTTATTGTGACAACAGAATCTTATTGTCCTATCCCATCATCAGAAACTATATTCGTGATGAAATGGCTAAACAGGTAGAACAATTATATGGTAAACCAGATTGCATCGCGGGTGTTGCCACGGGGGCGATAGGTATTGGCGCGTTGATTGCAGATAGCCTTAACCTCCCCTTTGTTTATGTGAGACCAGAACCAAAATCGCACGGTAGGCAAAACCAGATAGAAGGGCATCTAGAAGCCAACCAGACCGTGGTGGTCATCGAAGACCTGATCAGTACGGGAAAAAGCAGTTTAAATGCGGTAGACGCGCTTAGAGCTGTCGATGCCAATGTAAAGGGCATGCTTGCGATATTCACCTATGGCTTCGAGACCGCATTGCAGAATTTTAAGGAGAAAAAGACAGAATTACATACACTAAGTAGTTACGATTACCTTCTCGAACAGGCCTTCGAGACCGGTTATATCAAAGAAGCGCAATCAATCACACTAACGGAATGGAGGAAAAACCCTTCACAATGGAAAGCGAACTAATATGTTTTTAGAAACACCCAAAGCAGTAGTAGCAAAGAGCAAAGAGCAGACGTACAATTTTCTTAACGAGTTGGGCAACTTCGAACAACTGATGCCCGAGAATATCGATAAGTTCGAAGTAATCAATGAAAATCGATTTCTATTTGCCCTAAAAGGAATGCCCGAAATCGTACTGGAAAAAAAAGAGCAACATCCGTTCGAAAAATTAGTCCTAGGGGCGGCGAGTGAAAAATTGCCGTTTACCCTAACTGCGGACATTACGGAATTGGAAAACGAAAAGAGTGAAGTGGTCCTTAGTTTTTCAGGGGAATTCAACGCCATGATGGGGATGATGATCAAAACACCGATCACCAATTTCATCAACACGCTTTCTAAGAACTTAGGCAACCTTTAATACTGAAGCTGTAGTTCCTTTACATCGAATTCGCGTTCGACCCCGGTGCTTACTCTTACTTTCAATCTACCTTTTTGCGTGACTCCGGTAATTGTACCCTGAAACATCACATCATTTATATCTTTAAACGTGGACTCGATGCCTAAACGGAATAAGTTTTGGTGGTATTCGGCCAACAAATCAATATGTTGGGAAACAATGGGGACACTAAGCCTTTTTTTTAAATGTTCTAGAATATCATAGAACACCTCATCAAGATCAAAAGCATGCCCTGTAACGTTTTTAAGGGAAGCCGCATGAGGAGCACTTTTAAATATGTCTTGGTTTACGTTTAGCCCGATTCCAATAACACTTGCCCTTATTTTTGAACCTAGAATCATGTTCTCTATCAGAATCCCTCCGATTTTAAAATTACCTGACAGAATGTCGTTTGGCCACTTTACCTTTAGATCGGGGATACCAAGTTGTTCCAAGGCATTGACAATCCCTACTGAAACAC
>JBARCC010000363.1:0-3202 GCA_049793635.1 Maribacter sp.
TTCCAACAGATTTAGAAAAACTGTTCGTGAAAAACGAAACTGGCGAAATGGTGCCCTATTCGGCCTTTATGACCATGGAAAAGAAATTGGGTCCTAATGAAATTACCCGATACAACCTGTACAATTCATCGGCCATCAACGGACTACCGGCAACCGGTTTTACAACGGGTGATGCTATTAACGCCATCAAAGAAGTAGCTGCTGAAACGCTGCCTAGGGGGTATGATATTGCCTGGGAAGGATTGTCTTATGATGAGGCAAGAAGAGGAAATGAATCCCTTTACATCTTTATCGTCGTACTCATTTTTGTCTATTTCGTACTTACGGCCCAATACGAAAGCTTTCTACTTCCTTTTGCGGTCATCCTTTCCTTACCGGTAGGCATCCTTGGCTCTTTTGCCTTGTTGAAAGTCATGGGCTTGGCCAATGACGTATATGCGCAGATCGGGGTCATTATGCTTGTAGGGCTTTTAGGTAAAAACGCAGTATTGATCGTGGAGTTCGCAGTTCAGAAACAGCGGCAGGGAGCCACGGTACTAGAAGCGGCCATAGAAGGCTCCAAAGCCCGTTTCAGGCCGATTCTAATGACCTCCTTCGCCTTTATTGCAGGGTTAATTCCTTTGGTGTTCGCCTCTGGGGCCGGCGCCATAGGGAACAGGACCATAGGCGGGTCTGCACTAGGTGGCATGCTCATCGGAACACTGTTCGGAGTAATCATCATCCCCGGCCTTTATTTCGTATTCGCAAAAATGGCGGAAGGCCGTAGCCTTATCAAAGATGAATCTTCTGAGCCTGTTTCAGAAGAATTTATAAGGGCCAGTGAAGGTCAAAGCAAGACCCAACAAGCGTTAAAGGAATTAAAGAAAATGGTAAAAAAATTATCCAAAAAAGACACTGATGAGTAATACGACCTATTTCGCTAAAGGGCATGGAACATTCATTTTTATGCTCTTGTTATCAACCGTTCTATTCGATTCTTGCGCGCCCACTAAGGAGCTGAGACAGGAACGTAAACAGCTCCCCGAAACTTATACGCTGCAATCCAAGGATACCACGAACAGTGCCACCTTGAAATGGAAGAAATTTTTTTCCGACCCCAACCTGCTACAGCTGATCGACACCGCATTGGTCAACAACCAAGAGTTGAATATTATGTTGCAGCAAATCGACGTGGCACAGAACGAGGTAAAATCCAGAAAAGGAGAATACCTTCCCTTCATCGGTTATGGCGCGGGGGCCGAAGTTGAAAAAGTAGGCGCGTTTACCAGAAATGGAGCCGTAGAAAAAAATTTGGACATCAGGGATGGTGAGGAATTTCCGGAACCCTTTACCGATTATTCCTCGGGGCTCTTCGCCTCCTGGGAACTGGATGTTTGGAAGAAGCTTAGAAATGCCAAAAAAGTCGCCGTTCTTGAGTACCTCTCGACCATAGAAGGTAAAAATTTTATGGTCACCCGATTGATTTCTGAAATTGCGGATTCCTATTATGAACTTCTGGCGTTGGACAATCAATTGCTGTTCATCCAACAAAACCTCGAACTTCAAGAAAATGCCCTGAATATGGTACGGATACAAAAAGAAGCGGCCCGGACCACTGAGCTTGGGGTCCGTAGATTCGAGGCCGAAGTTTTGAAGAACCAAAGTCATAAATTCGAGGTTCAACAACACATTGTGGAAATGGAAAATAAAATCAATTTTTTGATAGGACGCCAACCTCAAGACATTCCCCGAGACGCTTCCGGTTTTATAGAGACCACGATAGATACCCTTTACGCGGGCGTTCCTGCCCAGCTCTTGCAAAATAGACCCGATATTCGCCAGGCGGAATACGAGTTAGAAGCAGCAAAACTGGATATTAAGGTGGCACGTGCTAATTTTTATCCTACTATAGGACTAAGAGCCGGTATCGGCCTACAAGCCTTTGATCTTAAATACCTGAATACCACACCCGAATCCTTGATGTACAGGGTCGTTGGTGACCTGGTAGGACCATTGATCAATAGAAATGCAATCAAGGCAGCATATAACACTGCTACCCTAAAACAGGTGCAAGCAGTGTATGAATTCGAAAAAGCCATATTGAACGGGTATGTCGAAGTCGTAAATCAGCTTTCAAAGATCGAAAACCTCAAGAAGAGTTATGACCTCAAGGAAAAGCAGGTGAACGCCTTGACGGAATCTATTGACTTATCGACACGCTTATTTCAGTCGGCAAGGATCGAATATATCGAAGTGCTGCTGACCCAAAGGGAAGCGCTTGAATCTAAGATGGAACTGGTAGAAACCAAAAAAGACCAATTAATGGCCAGGATTAATATGTATCAGGCCCTTGGGGGAGGATGGTACGAATGACAGATGATAGATTGGTGCGGCCATAACGGTGCACGTAATTCTTTTGTGTTTTACAATAAACGGGGCCGTATAGCTTTCATTTTAAAGCAGGTAACACCGTTACTCGAATTAGGTATCATTTTTATGTTCATTCTTTTTGAGCGTAAGTAAGACAAAAAACAATGATTTCTTCAACACTATTGTTAATCATTGCCCAATACTGTTATTTCTATGGCATATTTTCTACTTTTACAGGTAATTGTTATGAAAAAGAAAATTTATCTAATATTTTAAATTTTAAATGAATGGAAGATTTAAAAGATTACGATAATGCCGTAATCAAGTTTAGAAAAAGTTTGAACTTCAGGATACTACCTATATTATCTTGGGATTTTTACGCCCAGGGGTTTGATGCCATTAAAAGGTCTGCTGAGGACATGGCCGCCCTGCTTGATTTAGCTTCGTCCAATTCGTGGAACATCAGTACGGCTTTGTTAGATGAAAAAGTGAAAGCCGATAAGAATGTAGTGGTAGTTACCGATGCAAAATTAAACATCGTTTTCGCCACTAAAAACATCTGGGACATGAACCAATATTATCCCCATGAAATTATAGGTAACAAACCAAAAATGTTCCAAGGTGAGAAGACTTCAGTAGCATCCTTAAAAATTATCTCTGCGGCGGTAAGGGAAAAGAGACCCTTCGAAACTACCGTCATTAATTATAGAAAAGACGGTTCTACATATAACTGTTGGATTCAAGGGCAGCCGATATTCAATAACAAAGGGGACGTTGTTAATTTTATAGCTTTTGAAAAGGAAGTCGCCTAATCATTTAGTTACCTGACAAAATGAAAGGGTCGCTATATGCG
>JBARCC010000364.1:0-5165 GCA_049793635.1 Maribacter sp.
TATCGTTTAATAAAATTTTAAAATATACTTAGTTTTTAGTGCGTACTTATCTTTCAGATAATGTTTTTAGGATTCCGGCAAGCTTACCACCACCAGATTTAAGTCCAGAAATAACATTCTTGGCAGGAGATTGTAATAATCCAATTACCTCACCAATCATTTCTTCCTTAGACTTAATGCTAACCAAAGCATCCAAATTCTCATCACCTATGTAAATTGACTCCTGTACAAAGGCTCCTTTCAATAAAGGCTTATTAGATTTTTTTCTAAAGTTCTTTATCAATTTTGCCGGAGCGTTGGCGACATCCGAAAACATCAAGGAAGTATTTCCTTTTAATACGTTCGGTAATTCACCAAATTCTTTATCAGAAGCTTCCATTGCTTTCGCAAGCAATGTATTTTTAACTACAGCCAATTTAATATCTGCCTTAAAAGCGGCCCTTCGCAAATCTGAAGTGGTCCCCGCATTTAATCCAGAAATATCTGCCAAATAGATTGATGTACTATTGGCCAACTGCGTAGTCAAATCTTTTATAACCGTTGCTTTTTCTTCTCTTGTCATACTTTTAATTTTTAACTAGCAGCTCTTAAACTGACTTTGGGTCTAATTGCAAACTTGGGCTCATGGTGCTGGACATGAAAATACTTCTCATGTATACTCCTTTTGCCGCAGTCGGCTTCATTTTATTCAAAGTGTCCAATAACTCACGGGCGTTATCCGCAATTTTATCTGCAGAGAACGATGCCTTGCCGATTGCAGCATGCACAATACCCGTCTTATCCACCTTAAAATCTATTTTACCCGCCTTAACTTCGGTTACGGCTTTAGCCACATCCATCGTTACGGTACCGGTCTTTGGATTGGGCATTAACCCTCTTGGTCCTAATACTCGACCTAAAGGACCTAATTTCCCCATTACGCTTGGCATGGTGATAATGACATCCACATCGGTCCAACCATTCTTAATTTTATCCAAATATTCATCCAACCCAACATAATCAGCACCCGCTTCTAGCGCTTCTGCTTCTTTGTCTGGCGTTACCAAGGCCAAAACCTTTACATCCTTTCCGGTTCCATGCGGTAACGTTACCACACCACGAACCATCTGATTTGCCTTTCTAGGGTCCACGCCCAACCGAACCGCTAAATCTACCGATGCATCAAATTTTGTATTGGTGATCTCTTTTATTAAAGCCGACGCTTCTGAAATAGAATACACTTTATCCTTTTCTATCTTAGAATGTGCATCTTTCTGCTTCTTTGTTAACTTTGCCATTTAATTGCTTTATAAGATGTTAAAAAGGTTTCTTTCCCGCAACCTTCATACCCATAGATCGTGCCGTACCTGCTATCATACTCATAGCAGATTCAACCGTAAAGGCATTTAGGTCGACCATTTTATCTTCGGCTATCGCCTTGATTTGATCCCAGGTTACACTACCTAATTTTACTCGGTTAGGTTCGCCAGATCCTTTTTTAATCTTTGCCGCTTCCAATAGTTGAATTGCTGCTGGTGGTGTCTTTACAACGAAGTCGAAGGACTTATCCTTGTAAACGGTGATCACGACTGGTAATACTTTACCTGGTTTATCCTGTGTTCGCGCATTAAACTGCTTACAGAATTCCATGATGTTCACACCGGCAGCACCTAAGGCAGGTCCAACCGGTGGCGATGGATTCGCTGCACCTCCCTTAACTTGTAGTTTAACTACTTTACCTATTTCTTTTGCCATTGTTTAAAATTAAATTGAAAGTGTGTTCTTGGAAGCAACACTACTTTAACTAAATATGTAACACTTTTCTTTATACTTTCTCTACTTGCATGTAGCTGAGCTCCAACGGTGTTTTTCTTCCGAAAATCTTAACCATGACCTCTAGCTTGCGCTTCTCTTCGTTGATCTTCTCAACAGTACCGTTAAATCCGTTAAAAGGACCATCGATCACTTTTACCGTTTCACCAAATACGAAAGGAATTGCCACGCTATCGGTATTGATTGCCAATTCGTCAACTTTCCCTAACATTCTGTTCACTTCGTTTCGTCTTAAGGGAACCGGATCCCCGCCTTTGGTTTCGCCTAAAAAACCGATGACATTCGTGATCGACCGGATGATGTGAACCATTTCCCCTCCTAAGTTGGCCTTAATCATAATATAGCCCGGAAAATACACCCGTTCTTTATTGATTTTTTTACCATTTCTGATTTGTACCACTTTTTCCGTTGGAACTAAAACGTCCTCTAGATAGTCTGAAAAACCATGACGTTCCACTTCACTCTCAATGTATCCTTTGATTTTATTCTCTTGACCACTGACCGCCCTCACAACGTACCATTTCTTTTCCAATACTTCTGACATAGAGCTTTTATTAGTTTAAAACGGTGCTGAAATATAACTTTATCACTTTACTAAAAACCGTATCCACGCCCCATGTAGCCAAAGCAAACAAAATGGAGAACACCGCTACGATTACCATCAAATTAGACGATTCGGCACGCGTGGGAAGGGTAACATTGTTCCTCAACTCTTCAAACGACTCTTTTATGTATGTGAACATTTAAATTCGATTTTATAATTTAAACAAAACCCAGATGCTTCATCTTGATTCGATAGTCGCACGGGAGGAGAGATTTGCTTCGACTGCGCTCAGCATAAACTTCTCGTCTCACGACCTTTTATCTTTTCATTCGGCACGGGAGGAGAGACTCGAACTCCCGACACCTGGTTTTGGAGACCAGTGCTCTACCAACTGAGCTACACCCGTATGAACGGTGGTAGTGAAACCACCTATTCTATATTTGCATATAAAGGTGTCCCGCTTGAGCAGGACACCCTTTTACAACATACTCTTTTAGATTATTAATCTATGATCTTCGTCACCTGACCAGCCCCTACCGTTCTACCACCTTCACGGATAGCGAAACGTAGACCAATGCTTAATGCGATTGGCTGAATCAACTCAACGGTAATGGTCAAGTTATCACCAGGCATTACCATTTCTACACCACTAGGAAGTGCAATGTTACCGGTAACATCCGTTGTTCTTACATAGAACTGTGGTCGGTAATTATTGTGAAATGGTGTGTGACGACCACCTTCTTCTTTTTTAAGTACATAAACCTCAGCTTCGAACTTGGCGTGTGGCTTTACAGAACCTGGCTTACAGATTACCATTCCACGGCTAATTTGAGATTTTTCGATACCTCTTAACAAAATACCTACGTTATCCCCAGCTTCACCCCTGTCCAAAATTTTACGGAACATTTCAACACCAGTTACTGTAGAATTCAATTTCTCAGCACCCATTCCTATGATTTCAACTGCATCACCTGTATTGGCAATTCCAGTTTCAATTCTACCCGTTGCAACAGTACCACGACCAGTAATCGTGAATACATCTTCCACAGGCATCAGGAAAGGCTTTTCAACATCTCTTGTAGGCAATTCGATCCATGTATCAACTGCATCCATCAATTGCATTACCGTATCCACCCATTTTTGCTCACCGTTCAATGCGCCCAAGGCAGAACCAGCAATAACAGGTCCGTTATCACCATCGTACTCATAGAAAGAAAGCAATTCCCTTACTTCCATCTCAACAAGCTCGATCAACTCCTCATCATCCACCATATCCACTTTATTCATGAATACCACCATTCTAGGGATACCTACTTGGCGACCCAACAGGATGTGCTCACGTGTTTGTGGCATTGGACCATCTGTAGCGGCAACCACCAAAATAGCACCATCCATCTGAGCGGCACCCGTAACCATGTTTTTTACATAATCCGCGTGACCTGGACAGTCAACGTGTGCGTAGTGACGGTTAGCTGTAGAATACTCTACGTGTGAAGTGTTAATAGTAATACCTCTTTCTTTTTCTTCGGGAGCATTATCGATAGAATCGAAACTTCTCATTTCAGAAAGACCTGCGTTTGCCAAAACGGTTGTAATAGCAGCAGTTAATGTAGTTTTACCGTGATCCACATGCCCAATAGTACCTATATTTAAGTGTGGTTTTGAACGATCGAAAGTTGCCTTTGCCATGTTTAATGTATTTTAATCTTAGTTTATATTAGTGTACAAATTTATACCTTAATTGAGCCAATGACGAGAATTGAACTCGTGACCTCTTCCTTACCAAGGAAACGCTCTACCCCTGAGCTACACCGGCGTAAAGTGTTGAATTCATTATTTAATAATGAATCCTGCCTCCGCAGGAATGACATTTCTGCCGTAATTACCGAGCGGGAGACCAAGTGCACCTCGACTATGCGCAGCACAGACTTCTCACCCTATATTTTTCAAAATTTCAAACGAAAGCTTACACTAACGCCATCATCACAAAAAATAGTTATAGAGCGGGAGACCGGGTTCGAACCGGCGACATTCAGCTTGGAAGGCTGACGCTCTACCAACTGAGCTACTCCCGCTTATAAAAATTACAATATTTCAATTTTAAAGTTCTCTTCTCTATAGTTTAGTGGGGAGAGCAGGATTCGAACCTGCGAAGACGTAGTCAGCAGATTTACAGTCTGCCCTCGTTGGCCGCTTGAGTATCTCCCCTCTAACCAATATTTTAAGAACTTTGGAGCCGATAGAGGGACTCGAACCCACGACCTGCTGATTACAAATCAGCTGCTCTAGCCAGCTGAGCTACATCGGCCTATTTCATGGTTTTTAAGCCATAAAAAAGTCCGCTATTTCTAACGGACTGCAAATGTATAGAATTATTTGTTTATTCAAAACAAAATTCAAATTATTTTATCGAACTATCGACCATTCATTTCCACTTTTGATTTGCAACCACTTTTTACCAACTATTATAAAGCCATGATCACCAAATTTCAGCCTATTCTATATTGTAAAACAAGTTCTAAGCGCATCCTAAAAATACGTTCCAGCCCCTGTACTTATACTACATATAACCCCTATATTCCCAATTCCGATAGCAACATGAGACCTAAGCTCCCCTACGCTTCCTGGTGTTTAATGACAAACCCTGCACCACCTTCCATCTTAGGACAGGTCTTTGAGAAAAATGATGGCCCAGTATTCTTACCTATCCCTACCGATATCTATAAGCAATTATTATAAGTATAGCCTTCATTCGCGCGCTCTGGGATGTGCCCTTGCGTGCACTTTTTTTAATTCAGCAATACTGTTA
>JBARCC010000365.1:0-1953 GCA_049793635.1 Maribacter sp.
GGGTGGTGCATGGGGCATTGTTACCATAGGATTCTGCCTTTCCGCCATGGTAATTCCCCTGTTAGGTATCTTGGCCCATGCTAAATTGCAAGGTACCCTAATGGATTTCGGTAATAAAGTATCCCCAACATTTAGCTTGATATACTCCTTTTTTATCTATGCCATTGCCGTATCGTTGCCCGGGCCAAGAACAGCTTCGGTAACCCACGAGATGGCTGTTCAGCCCTTTATGGACCTTTCTCCTTGGGTGACCAGTAGTGTTTATTTTGGTTTAGTACTGATTTTTGCATTGAATCGTTCCCGTATTCTAGGGATACTCGGTAAAATATTGACCCCCGCCATCATTCTGATTTTGATTTTTGTAATCGGAAATACCATTTTTTCTTTCCCTTTTGATTTTGGAGCCACGACCATCGCTAGTCCCTTCACCCACGGCATCCTGGAAGGCTACCAAACGTTTGATGCTATCGGTGCCGTAGTCGTAGGGGGCGTAATCATTATATCGATCAATCTTAAACATACAGATGCCACGTATGAAGCGAAAAAATCCCTAATCCGCAAAGCAGGATGGATTGCCGGCCTGGCCCTCTTTCTCATTTACATGGGTCTTATCCTTTCCGGAGCTTTGGTGCATTCCGTTTTCGACGCCGATACGACCCGTACGGCATTACTGTCTGGACTCGCAAAACAGAGTTTGGGGAGCATCGGAAATCTTTTTCTAAGCCTTCTAGTAGGCTTGGCCTGTTTTACCACTGCATTGGGCATCGTCACCGGAACTGCGGATTTTGTAAAATCAATATGTAACAATTCGCAGGTTGCATATACCGTTACAGCAATTATAGGTTCCGTTTTGGGTGTTTTGATGGGACAATTTGATGTCGGCTACATTATTATCGTCGCCTTACCTGCCCTAATGTTCATCTACCCTTTAACCATTATTCTAATTTTGTTGAATGTGGTCCCAGAAAAATTTGGATCGCCAACCGTATTCAGAGCGGTTACCCTAACCACCATACTTTTTAGCATTCCAGATTTCTTGGGAAGTATTGGAAGTCCCCTAGCCCCCGAAGGGGGAATACTTGAATGGATTCCTTTGCACACCTATAGTATGGGCTGGGTCCTACCTGCTCTGGTGGTGTTCTTGATCAGCAACGTGCTCCTTACCTATTGCAAAAAATAATACGTTCCTTAACCCCGTCTATCCTATTTTTTGCAAAACCTTCATTGCGTTTAGTGAAAATTTTTCTTTAGGACAATGCCCAACACACTGTTTTGGCCCAGGTACAATGTCACAAAATACTCTTAAAAGCAAACCTTTCAAAAATGGAAGCGTACGTAGGATATATATAAAAACTTAAAATACAATGAAAATTTCAAAATCTATTACACTACTTACGGTAGCCTTCACTTTTGGATTGGCTACTTCTGCTTTCGCTCAAGATGCTTCCATGCAAGAGGTGAAGAAAGACAAGATGAAATCCGATAAAATGATGATGCAGACTAAAATGGTGGGCGGCGCAGAAATGTATCCTAACAAAAACATCATTGAGAATGCAGTAAACTCTAAAGACCATACCACGTTGGTAACGGCAGTAAAAGCAGCAGGTTTGGTTGAAACCTTACAGGGCGAAGGTCCTTTTACGGTATTTGCTCCCACCAATAAAGCCTTTGAAAAATTACCGAAGGGAACTGTGGAAACCTTATTAAAACCGGAGAACAAAGAAAAATTGACCGCTGTACTTACCTACCATGTCGTAGCCGGTAAAGTGAATTCAATGGACCTTTTGAAAATGATTAAAGATGGAATGGGGAAAGCGGAATTAACTACCGTTAACGGAGCTACATTGACCGCAATGTTAAAAGGGAAGAAAATTCAATTGAAAGATGCTGCCGGTACCGTTTCTAGGGTGACCATTGCAGATGTTAATCAATCAAACGGTGTAATCCATGTGG
>JBARCC010000366.1:0-13463 GCA_049793635.1 Maribacter sp.
GAATTGGATAAGGGCAATGTAGCATTCAATGATAACGGAGTGGTTACGAATAGTTATCTACAAAGCACGAGCAATGCTAGGGTATATGCCTGTGGGGATGTATCCGATAAAAACTTGCCGTTGACACCGTTATCCGGCCGCCAGGGGTATGTGGTTTCCAAGAATATAATGAACGGCAATACCAAGAAATTAGAGATACCGGTAATCCCATCCGTAGTGTTTACACTTCCCAATCTGGCTACTGTTGGGTACTCTGAAGAAGAAGGCAATGCGAGGTATAAAAATATTCGGGTCAACTTTAAAGTGGCTACAGGTTGGTTCAACGCCAAACGGCTGAACGCCCCGCTTTATGCCTATAAAATTATTATAAACGAAAGGACCGACGAAATCGTAGGTGCACATCTATTGGGCCCGGAAGCTGGGGAGACCATAAATATATTTACCATGGCCATCAACGCTAAAATGACCGCAAAAGAGATTAAATCCACCATATTCTCCTACCCTTCTTGGGTGAATGATATAAAAAGCATGGTCTAAGAAGTACCCCGCAAACGTTCCTGTAATTTTTTGAACGGATTGGTATGTCTGTTCTGATATCCATGGATGCCTATCGCAACGAAAAGGATGATGACCCCTGCCAAAGCGCTGTAGGCTATCGTAATATAGGCATCTTGATGTCGTATATAGATTGCGAACAATGCCCAGATACCCACGCTTGCAAATTCTCGCATGTTCCGTTTCCAAACCATGAGCAGATTCAGGATCGTAGCGACTGCAATCATGATGATGGTCCATGTAATCTCTGAGAACATTCCGCCTTCCCAACCTAATTTTGCCAAGTATGCTGAAACATTGGCGATAGTAGCAACGGCAATCCATCCGCTATACAGGCAGATAGGCCACCAAATAAAGGCGATTGTTGCAATAGGTGCGTCCCAGCGTTCCATATTGGTATTTAAAATGACCTTTATGAGGGAAAAGAGAATGCCTAACATCACTAAAACCGATAGCCCCGTATAATCGTACACGAAGACAAAGACCCAACAACAGTTCAATAGATTGGCCAATGCGAACCAATAGCCGGTCTGCTCGATGAACGCACTTTCCGTTGAAGTGAAAAAAGCGCGGCGTACCTGAAAAATGCCGTAAGCCAGCAAACTTAAAAATATAAGTCCCCAGATCGCGAATGCATAACCCGCCGGTGTGAACAGATTATCGTATCGATTGCTGATCTCGCCGATGGTAGTGCCATTGAACTCGAATCGTTGTGAGATATAGTTTACGGCAATGACCAAAACAACCGATGTCAGATTAAGGAGGGATAATGTTTTCTTCATAAGAACTAAAACTAAGCATATTGCGAGATTAGATGCATCTTTTAAAAAAATTAAACGGACTATTTCCGGTAAAAGCGTTTCTTTTTAACCTCTTTGATCGGTACCGGTAACACGGCATCTCCCAATAACGCGAATACTTCACAGCCTTCACAAGGTTCTAAGGTATACGTGCCCGTAAATTCCCCAAAAGCGGGAAGAATTAGTTGGTGTTCCGTTTTATAGAAACACGCTAATCGTATGGATTGCCGGCCCAATCCACTCATTTTTATAGCAGGGTGAATATGTCCTGAAAAATTAAAGAGTCCGTCCCTTTCTTCGGGGTGGTGCGTAAGTAAAAATGCCCCCGAAATCAATTCAGGAATCACGGCCACGCCAATATCGGCATAGTTGATGGGTGAAATAATATCATGATTCCCGCTCACCAAGGTGATGTTGGCCGTTTGATTTCCGACCCAATTCACGAACAGTTCCCATTCCATGTTCAATGAGGAATGGAACAGATCGCCTAAAAATAAGAGGTGTGCCGGTTTAAAGTATTCAACGGCCGTATCCATCGTATCAAAATTCTTACGAACCGCTTGTTGGGGAACGGCAGCACCGAATTTTCTGAAATGCGATACTTTTCCTAGATGCACATCACTAATGATCAACATGGATTCTTCTTCCCAAAACAGCACCCCGGTATAGTGCATTACAAACCGTTGTCCAGAAATCTCAATCTCATGCGTCATAGCACAAAATTAAAGAATCGAGGAGGATTTAATCCTATTAGTACAACAAAACACGCCCGAGTAAGAATACCCCCCTTTGGGGGCTAGGGGGCACTTATTTCTTCATCAAGAGTGCCGCCATTTTCTTGATACGGTCCGCTAGTTTTTCGCTCGACAATTTTTCCCTACTCAAACGGTCGGTGATGAGTGGGAAAGAGAACGGGGTCGCTTTTTCGCATGCTTTCCAAACGATTTCTTGGGTAGCGATACGCTCTAGGGAGAGTCGTAATCGGCCTTCTTCCAATTGATGTTCAAAGGTTTCCGTAAAGGCCTGCTGAAACAACAGATTGTCCGGCTCATAATCCCGAAACACATCGAACAATAACTGGGAACTGCTCTGTAAATGTTTCATCTTGATGCCTTTTTTAGGATAGCCCGTAAAGACCATGCCGCTGATGATGGCTACATCCCTGAATTTACGGCGTGCCATCTCGGTAGAATTCAGGCTTTTCTGTAGATCATCCAACATAAAACGGGTTGAAAACAAATCATTGTCCAGCACTTGTTGTATGTCGATAGGCTGATCGGATAACAATTCAAAACCGTAGTCATTGAATGCCAAGGAAAAAGTAATTGGGGATAGTAAACTAATGCGATAGCCCAATAAGCTGCCCATGGCCTCATGCACGAACCTGCCCTCAAACGGGTAAAAGAGATGGTGGTACCCATCACGGGTCTTAAAGGTCTCGATCAAGAATTCATCGGGTCTGGGAACGATGCTCTCCCTTCGTTGGCGTGCGAAAAGGGGAGCTAGTGAACGAATTTCAATCGATTGTTCCTTTAATGGTAAACTAGAGCTGTACAGTTCGTTTCTAAGTAGTTCTGACATTTGGGCCGATAGCGTTAGCCTACTACCCATCCAACTAGAGATCTTATTCGTCTTTTTAGTGGAATTTTTTACCTGAACGGTCATTTCCTTTATGCGGATGAATTCTAGATTCCGACCGGCAAACGTAAAAACATCGCCCCGGTTCAACTTGGAGATAAAGAATTCCTCAATGGAACCGATATACCCACCCTTTTGGTATTTTACGGCCAAGTTTACGTCACCTACAATGGTACCTATCTGAAATCGATGGCGCATGGCCACCCCACGGTCGTTCACTTTAAATTTACCATCTTCCTCAATCTCCACTTTTTTGTACTCATCGTAGGACTGTAGACTTTGGCTACCCATCACCAGAAAATTGAGGAGCCACTGCCATTGATCTTCGGTCAGGGTTTGGTAACAAAAGGTCTGTTTAATTTCTTGATAGATGTCCTTGGGATAGAACCCATCGGAAATGGCCAAGGTCGTTAAATATTGCAACAGGGCGTCGTAGCTGTTGAGGTAGGGCATACGGTCCTCAACCGTGTTTTCTTTTACCGCTTTTTGAAGCGCGGAAGCTTCAATAAGTTCAATGGCATGGGTCGGTAAAAAATGGATGACACTTTCTTTTCCGGGGCGGTGACCGCTTCTACCTGCTCTCTGTAAAAACCGGGCAACTCCTTTAGGGCCGCCAATCTGAATGACGGTTTCTACCGGCGCAAAATCGACCCCCAAATCTAGACTTGAGGTACAGACCACCGCCTTCAATTCTTCATTTCGGATGGCATTCTCCACCCAAACTCGGGTCTCTTTATTGATGCTTCCATGGTGCATGGCCATTTCACCGGCATACTCAGGGTGTTTTTCAAGGATTTTCTGAAACCAGATTTCACACTGGCTACGGGTATTGGTGAACAGTAGCGTGGTTTTACTGTTGTTAATGATGGGAATGACTTCTTCCAACAGATGTAATCCTAAATGTCCTCGCCATGGAAAGGTTTCCATTTTCTTGGGAATGATACTTTTGACCGTAATCTTTTTAGGAATGTTGGCCTTGATCATCACCGAGTTTTCCAGGTCCTCCGATTCTGGTCCCAGCAATACGTCTCTCGCCTGTTCCAAATTACCGATGGTCGCAGAAATCCCCCAGACCCTTAAATTCTTGGAAATTGTTTTCAATCGTGAGATGGCCAGCTCCATCTGCACGCCCCGTTTAGTGCCCAATAATTCGTGCCATTCGTCCACCACGATTGCCGTGCAGTCCTTAAAAATGGTAGCATAGCCTTTAGTCGCCAAGAGTAATTGTAGACTTTCAGGAGTGGTGATCAGTAGATCCGGCATTTGCTTCTTTTGCGCTGCCCGTTCTTTCGTGGTCGTGTCCCCTGAACGAATGCCCACGGTCATCTGTGTACCCAAATCTGAAGTAACGCGCTCCGCGGATTGTCTTATTTCTTGGGATAACGCACGTAATGGGGTTATCCAGACCGCCTTGAGTCCTTTTTTATGCTTTGTTTTATAATCGGGATTTCGTTTAATATATTCCAAAACGATGGGAAACCAAAGGGCATAGGTTTTTCCACTACCGGTCGGAGCATTCAGTAGTCCGTTTTTACCCCGTAGAAATGCGTTCCACGTATCCTTTTGGAATTTAAAAGGTTTCCATTGTTGTTCCAGGAACCAATTTTCTGCGATATGGAAGAGTTCTTTTCTATTCGTCATTGCGAGCGGCGCGAAGCAATCTGCTTACATAATGTAGATGTGGAAAAGATTGGAATAAAGCGTTCATTTTTTGCTGGATTTTGACTCGATGGTTTTCTTTGCTTCACTCGGAATTAAGGCCTTTAAATCGGCAAGAGAATTAGCCTCGTGAATAGTCTTATCGGTTCGCCACCTGAGCATTCTGGGAAAGCGGGTAGCAACACCACTTTTATGTCTTTTTGATAGGGCAATGCCCTCAAAGGCAATCTCAAAAACATGGTGCGGGGTTACACTACGTACCGGACCGAAACGTTCCAGTGTATTTTTCTTGATCCAATGGTCCACCTTGCGGAATTCGGCATCAGTGAGTCCCGAATAGGCTTTGGCAAACGTAACCAGTTCCTTTTCGCCTTGCTCGTTCTCATCCCAAAGTGCAAAGGTATAATCCGTAAATAGATTGCTCCGCCGCCCGTGTCCTCGCATGGCATAGGTAAGCACGGCATCGATGGTCAACGGGTCTACTTTCCATTTCCACCAGTCCCCTTTTTTCCTGCCTACTAAATACGGGGAATCTTTTCGCTTCAGCATTAATCCTTCGCTATGTTTTTCCCGTGAACGTTCCCGTTCTTGAGCTACTTCTTCCCAAGAATTAAAATGCATGGTTTCGGAGAGGTGTAAAGGTACACTTCGGCTCAGCTCAGTGACCCCACTTCGTCCAAGCTTGTCCTGAGCGTAGTCGAAGGGCTCAGTGACCGGCTTCTCGACTCCGCTCGAAGTAACAGTGCTTTTTTTATCTCGGTGATTGAGCAGAGCCGAAACCACAGTATCGAACATGTTCACAAGCAATTTTCTTCGCTCGACAAACGGTTTGGAGCGAATATCTTCACCTTCCCATTCCAAAAGGTCGTACGCTTTTAGAATGACAGGTGTTTTTTTGAGCAACGCTTTGGAAACGGTTTTTCGTCCTATGCGCGTTTGTAAATCATTAAACGTGCCTATCATTCCGTTAGGGAAGGGGAGTATTTCCCCGTCGATGACGGTACCATTAGGAATTGCCCCTATGAAACGTTCAAACTCCGGATATTTATCCGTCACCAATTCCTCACCGCGGCTCCACACGAACAGTTCATTATTGCGAAGTATGACTTGGGAACGGATACCATCCCATTTATGCTCTGCAGACCAATCCTTGATGTCGCCCAAACCTTCAATTTCCCCTTCAATTGCATACGCGAGGTAAAAAGGATAGGGTTTGGAGAGGTAATCGCTTTCGTTCTCCTCCAAGATCAATTCTTGAAAGGATATGGTATTCGGGTCCCAATTGCCCATAAGCTTATAGGCCAGAATATCTTCGTCGATTGCCGTTGCTTTGGCCAAAGCCCTGGTCATCAACTTTTGACTCACGCCAATTCTAAAGCCTCCCGTAATCAATTTTGTGAATACGAAGCGTTCGTAATAATTAAGGATTTTCCAATTTTCGTAGAGATATATTTTCTTCTGCTCATCCGTTTTTTTCTTCAGCGCGATCATTTCCTCCAAAAAAGTAGTCAGGCTTTTTTCAGAGGATTCCTCAGAAGTGGGGATGACCAAGGCGATGGTCTCGGCCAGATCCCCTACGATATGATAGCTCTCTTCAAAAAGCCACAGTGGAATATTGGATAGCTCTGAAGCCCATTCGCGCAACCTCGTTGTATTGACTGGCCTCGGTGGCCTGCGATGCGAGAGTATGGCAATGGTCCACACTTTATCGGCAGCATTCGCCTCTAAAAAATAGTCGGTCAGCGCCTGTACCTTGAGCGTCGTTTTGTTGGTGCTATCCAAAGCTTTTATGAGGAGGGCAAAGTTTTTCATAGGCCCCCAAACCCCCAAAGGGGGAGTTTTTTACGAGTGAAACAGTCAAGTTTATTCAAAATATGTTCTTAATCGGTTATCAATGGCTTTGCCGTTGCAATTGGGGATCCCCCTTCGGGGGCTAGGGGGCTGTCATCCTCTTCCCCGTACTGCGTAGCTTCTGTTCGTGCATCAAGACCAAGCTCTTCACGTAAGTATCTGGAAAAAATATCGCTATACCCATGGGTGCAAATCACCTTTTCAGCGCCTGTTTCCTTTATACTTTCAAGAAGGCCCGACCAATCGCAATGGTCGCTTAAGACGAACCCTTTGTCAATGGCGCGTCTTCTTCGTGCGCCCCTAAAGGTCATCCATCCACTAGCGGATGCCGTTACGTAGGGCACCATTTTCCGTATCCAGGTGCTGCCATGGGCACTTGGTGGCGCTAAAACGATATTGCCCAATACTTCTTCCTTTTTTGTCTCCCTTGTGATCAACGTAGTTTCTGGAAAATCGACCAAAGGGCGCAATACTTCGGTCATGTTTTCAATGGCACCGTGGGTATAAATTTTACCGATATCGGTGTTCAGGTATTTCAATAGGCGTTGTGCTTTTCCTAAACTATATCCGAAAAGAATGGAGGTTTTTCCTTCGGATCGGTTTTCTGCCCACCAAGCGTTGATCGAATCCAATACTTCTTTTTGGGGAGTCCATTTAAAAGCTGGGAGGCCAAACGTACATTCGGTAATAAAGGTGTCGCAGGTAATGGGTTCGTAAGGCGTTGAAATTCCGTCGTTCTCCGTTTTATAGTCCCCCGAGAATACCCAAACCTCCCCCTTATGTTCTACCCGAATTTGCGATGACCCGATGATATGCCCTGCGGGGTGCAGGCTAAAGATTACGTTATTGATGACAAACCTCTCTCCCCATTCCTTCCCTACGACATTGATATCGCCTAACCGGTGTGTAATTATGGGTACGTTTCTGTGGTGTGTAATGTAACTTTTATGTCCATAACGACTGTGATCTGCGTGACCATGAGAGATAATTGCCTTGCTCACAGGTTTCCAAGGGTCTAGGTAGACCTTGGCCTTTTCACAATAAATGCCCTTGTTCGTAAATCGCAAAAGTGGTTGTTCCATAGCTTTTGAAAGTTACACATTTTGTGAGGAAACAAAGTTGTGATGGATATAAACTATGACCTGTAAAAAAATTATATTTGTCTCATAATTTAAAAATCAGATATGTCATTTGCAGATTTATATACCAGTGGTGAGCACAGAAGAAATTTAGCGCATTTCGCGGCGTTGGCCACCTTGGCATCGATTGACGGGGAGATCAGCACCGAAGAGCGAAAAATGCTGGATCGCTTTGCCAGTAAATTGGATATTACCAAATCTGAGTATGAAGAGGTCTTCAAGAAAGAGAACAAGTACCCGATTGACCCCATCAATGATTCGGAAAAACGGTTGGAACGGTTATATGATCTGCTGCGAATTATCTATTCAGACCATGAAATCGATGCCGAGGAAATGATCATGTTAAAACGTTATGCCATTGGAATGGGTTTTACGGGAGATAAAGCGGATAAGATTATTGAACGCTCTGTAGCTATTTTTGGTGGTAAGATAGATTTTGAGGATTACTTGTATCTTTTAAAGCATTAATTAGAGACAGGAGACAGGAGACAAAAGTTAAAGAGTGAAGGAGTGATAAAATATGGTGGAAAGGCTATTTCACCGTAAATCATGACCTTTAGGAACCGCTTAATAAAGCTTTTGGTAGCATAGGTGAATTTTTTAATTTATAATATATCAAACTCCCCCTTCCGCCGAGCCACGCTCCATATGACGGAACGTGTAAAATATGTTTTTTCGAACGGCTCTTTCTTAATGGTATTTATTCAAAAACTCCTGTAGTTTCAATACCATATTTGTACTGCCACAAAAGAAGGGCACCCTTTGGTGTAATTCGGTAGGCGCTATGTCCATAATTCGGTTCTTACCGCCAATGGCCATTCCGTTCGCTTGCTCTGCGATAAACGCCATAGGGTTGCATTCATAAAGAAGCCTTAGTTTACCACTCTCCGTAACGCTGCTCTTAGGATACATATAGATACCGCCTTTGATCATGTTTCTGTGGAAATCAGAAACCAACGAACCTATGTACCGTGCCGTATAGGGCCGATCACCTTCTTCCATCTGGCAATATTTGATATAATCCTTTACACCTTGGTGGAAATGAACGTAGTTCCCCTCGTTGACCGAATAAATTTTTCCCGTTTCCGGGAACTGCATATTGGGGTGGGATAGGTAAAAGGTGCCTAGAGCAGGATTCAAGGTGAAACCGTTAACACCGTCACCGGTGGTATAAACCAGCATGGTCGAAGTGCCATACACCACATAACCGGCCGCGACCTGTTTATTGCCCGGCTGTAAAAAATCTTCGATGGTCACTGGGGTGCCCACGGGGGTAACCCTCCGGTAAATGGAGAAAATGGTGCCTACGGATACGTTCACATCAATATTCGAAGAGCCGTCTAGGGGATCAATGAGAACGATATATTTATTCTGATTTTTTTCATCGTTGCTATTAATGCTGATAAAGCTATCCTCTTCCTCCGATGCAATACCACATACGATTTCTCTGTTGCGTAAGGTCTGTATGAATTTTTCGTTGGCGAATACATCAAGTTTTTGTTGGTCCTCACCCTGTACGTTGGTTTCCCCTACACCCCCTAGGATATCGATAAGGCCTGCCTTGCTCACCTCATGGTTCACCACTTTGGCGGCCAGCCGTATGGCATTGATCAGCTTTGAGAGTTCTCCAGAAGAATATTGGAAAGAATCTTGGTTTTCAATAATAAATTCTCCGAGGGTCTGGTTTCTTTTTGATGCCATGAAATCGATTACAGGTTAGGATACAAATATCGTGTATTTTGTGAAACCTTTACTTTTGGTGTCGATTTGATTTTTTAAATTTATAACTTTGTGTTTTATTTGTAACAATTATGGAATATAGCATCAGGGAGGCGACGAAAGCGGATATGCAGCAAGTATTGGTATTGATCCAAGAATTGGCAACGTTTGAAAAAGAGGAACATGCCGTTGAGGTGAGCGTAAGGGATTTGGAGACCGATGGTTTTGGAAAGAACCCCTTGTTTCATTGCTTCGTGGCCCAAAAGGGGCCCACTATTGTAGGGATGGCATTGGTGTATCAGCGGTATTCGACATGGAAAGGGCCTGTGCTTCACCTAGAGGATTTGATCGTGACCAAAGAGATGCGGGGCAGTGGTCTTGGTACTGCACTCTTAAACGAGGTCGTAAAATATGGAGCCGGTCTTGGTGTGAAAAGAATCAGTTGGGAAGTGATCGACTGGAACGAGCCGGCCATTGGGTTTTATGAAAGCAAGGGTGCCCAGGTAATGCGCGATTGGGACGTGGTGCAATTGGACGAGGAAGGAATACGGAATTACCTTAGTGCCATTGCCTAGGGATATTTAAATGTAGACCCCAAAGGGCTCAAAGACCTTTGGGGTCTACTTAACTGTGAAATAAGAAATAAACTGTTAATAGTATATGAGGGTTTTTAAATTTGGAGGAGCTTCTGTAAAGGATGCGGAGGCGGTAAAAAATGTGGTTAAGGTACTCGAGCGGGTAGGCTACGATAACACGCTGTTGGTGATTTCCGCCATGGGAAAAACCACGAATGCCATGGAAGAGATCATCAATGCCTATTTTAATGATAAAAAGGATATTCCCTCAAAGGTGGCGGAATTGGTCGACTACCACCATAACATTGTTTCCGAATTGTTTCCGAACAAGCAGCATCAGGTGTACAAAGACATTAAAGTGCTGATCGATGAGATCAACGGATTTCTGGTATGGAATAAATCCCCCAATTATAATTTTGTATACGACCAGATCGTTGGCTACGGTGAGTTGATTTCCACAATCATTGTCAGTGCCTATCTCGCTGAAATAGGCATTGCCAACAAATGGTTGGATGTGCGTAATTTTATCAAAACCGACAGTAATTACAGAGACACGACGGTGAATTGGGAACGAACGCAGGAAAATGTCGCGAACATCAACAAGAGCGTATTGAACATTACCCAAGGATTTCTAGGAAGTGATGACAATAACTTTTCAACCACCCTCGGCCGCGAGGGATCCGATTATACCGCTGCAATACTCGCCTATTGCTTAAATGCCGATTCAGTGACCATCTGGAAAGATGTGCCCGGCGTATTGAATGCAGACCCTAGGTATTTTAAGGAAACACAACTATTGAACAATATATCATACCGCGAAGCGATCGAATTGGCGTTTTATGGCGCATCGGTGATCCATCCAAAAACCCTACAGCCCTTGCAGCGCAAAGAAATTCCGTTGCATGTAAAATCGTTTTTAAACCCTACAGATAAAGGGACTACAGTGGGTAAGGGCATTGGTATCGAACCAAAGGTGCCTTGTTTCATCGTCAAAAAAAATCAGGCATTGGTAAAATTGTCATCGTTGGATTTTTCGTTTATCGTAGAGGACAGCATTAGCGAGTTGTTCAAGCTTTTTCATCAACACAAGATAAAAGTAGACCTCATACAGAATTCGGCCATTAGCTTTTCTGTTTGTGTGGATAATAAATTCGGGGGGCTGGAGGCACTTTTACAGCAGCTGAAAAGCAAGTTCAAGGTTGCCTACCAAGAGAATGTTTCCCTTTACACCATTCGGCATTTCGATACCAAAGCCCTTGAATCGCTTCAAAAGGGCAAGGAACTACTTTTGGAACAGCGAGGTACCGAAACCGTACAACTGGTGGTAAAGTAAAGTGCATAATGTGTTTCGGCTTGGTAAAAGGCCGGACCGACGTCTCTATTTTCCTATCTTTACACCCTTAATGGTCAAAGGGAATATGGGTTTAGTAACCGCTAAAGAAGTTGCAAAAGCAATGAATCTTTCCAAGTACGGGGCGTTGGGAACCTTCGCAGGTTGGGTATTCCTCAAAGTCACACGAATTTCCGGAATCAATCGCTTTTACGATACGATAGCCCATTTAGAAGGGGAAGCATATGCCGATGCCATTCTAGAGCATTTTGAAATCGACTACCAAATACCCGAAGACGATTTTAAAAGACTGCCAAAAGAAGGGCCCTACGTGACCATCAGCAACCATCCGTTGGGTGCCATAGATGGTATCCTTCTTTTCAAACTGATGGTAAAACAGCGGGCAGATTATAAGATCATGGCCAATTTTTTACTTCAGCGAATGGCTCCATTGTCACCTTACATCATTCCCGTCAATCCTTTTGAGGAGCATAAAGAGGCAAGAAGTAATTTAGCCGGTTTTAAGCATACCCTTCAGCATTTAAAGGAAGGTCACGTACTTGGCGTATTCCCCGCAGGTGAGGTCTCCACATTTCGCGAAGGTAAGTTGATTGTCGATAAGCCTTGGGAAGAGGCAGTCTTAAAGTTGATCCGCAAGGCAGAGGTACCTGTGGTGCCCATCTACTTTCATTCCAGAAATAGCGCTTTTTTTTACCGCCTTTCCAAATGGAGCGATTCTTTTCGTACCGCGTTGATACCTTCCCAGGTATTTACCCAAAGAAACAGGCCCATTAAGGTAAGGATCGGGCAACCCATTTCGGTCGCCGCGCAAAAGGAACAGGAAACCTTGGCCGAGTACACCGACTTGCTTCGGCGTAAGACCTATATACTTTCGAATGCGTACGAGAAAGAACGGTTGATCGATCAGCTGCCCTCTTCCCTTAAACTACCCAAGCAACCAAAAAAAATCGCTTCCGCCATGCGCAAAGAGGTGATGGAAGGTGAAATAGAGAAACTCAGGGAAAAGGAATGCCGTTTGTTACAGAGCAAGAACTATGAGGTATTTCTTGCTACGGAAAAAGACATGCCCTTTATCTTAAAGGAAATCGGGAGACAACGCGAGGTAACGTTCAGGGCGATCGGGGAGGGCACGAACAAATCGATCGACCTAGATAAATTCGATTCGTACTACCACCATCTTTTTCTTTGGGACGACGACGTAAAATGTATCGTAGGTGCCTACCGTATGGGCATGGGTTCTGAAATTTATCCACGATACGGGATAGACGGTTTTTATATCCACGATCTTTTCAGGGTCGAACCGGAACTGTATGGGATGATGCGAAACTCCATTGAAATGGGGCGCGCCTATATCACTAAAGAATACCAACAGAAACCGATGCCCTTATTTTTACTTTGGAAGGGCATCGTACACACTACCTTGCGGTTTCCTGAACACAAGTACCTTATCGGAGGGGTGAGCATCAGCAACCAGTTCTCCAATTTCTCGAAATCACTGATGATCGAGTTCATGAAATCCAATTATTGGGACCCTTATGTGGCCCAGTATATACGACCCAAAAAGGAGTTTAAGGTGAAGTTGAACGATGCCGATAAGGAATTCGTTTTTGACGAGACCCAGGCCGATTTGAACAAGTTCGATCGCTTGATCAACGAAATAGAACCCGAAAGCCTGCGTTTACCGGTGCTCATTAAAAAATACATCAAGCAGAATGCCAAAGTGGTCGCTTTCAACGTAGATCCCCTGTTCAATAATTCTGTGGACGGATTAATGTACATCAAAATTGCCGATTTGCCCGAAAGTACCGTAAAACCGGTCATGGAAGAGTTTCAGGCAGAACTGGAACGCAGGTTGCTAGAAGGCCAGTCCGCAGAAAATGAGTGAATCAATCGATTCCTACCCGGTTACTTCTTCGCTCGAAGAGTATATTATCCATCCATTGTCCATGTAATTTACCGACACGTTCCCTTTTTCCGATACGTCTGAACCCTATGGTTTCATGCAATTTAATGCTTGCACCATTGGTAGGGAAGATACCTGATTGCAAGGTCCATATTCCTTCTTTTTCACTTTCAGAAATAAGGCGTTCCAATAGGATGCTACCGACCCCTTTTCCACGACTTTTTTCTGAAACATATACACTTACTTCGGCCACGCCCCCGTAGACACATCTGC
>JBARCC010000367.1:0-6588 GCA_049793635.1 Maribacter sp.
GTAAAAAAGAACCTTGTAGGTACCCCGATAAGTATACCAGTCCCAACTCACCCTTTAGCGTACCGTCTTTAGAAAGGGTAATGTAATTCGTTATATCTACATACGCTCCGTTAACGTCGTTTTTAAAGGAAACGGCATCGCTCTGTAATGCCAAAAACGTTTCGTCTTCATGAAAGACCGAAATGTAGCTGTAGAGGTACCAGTTGTTGGTAATCGATTTGCCGTAGGTAAAATCCAATCCGTACGAAGTGCTTTCCAGTACATTTTGGGTAATATCCCTTAAAATCAGGTTTTCGTTGTCCTGAAATGTAAGGGTAGAGATGTACCTGCCGTTATCGCGGTAATAAAAATCAAAAAAGAATTCTTGGTTGAGCGTATAGTTCAGATTAAAGTTATTGCTAAAACTCGGGGTTAGGTTTGGATTGCCTTCCTCAAAGGTACGTTCGTTGATGTACGTCCTGAACGGATTGAGGTCTTCATATCGCGGCCGTTGTAATTTTCGGGAATAGTCGAACGAAAGACTATGGTGGTCATTGATGGTATGCAACACGTATACCGAAGGGAATAGCTCAAAATAGCTGAGATTATTGATGTTGTCCACATTTCTAGATGTTCCGGTACTTTCGGTCTGTTCGGCCCTTAGTCCCGATTTTAGGCTCCATTTTTCCCAGTCTTTCGAAAAACCCACGTAAGCCGCGTAGACACTTTCATCATACCTATAATTATCGGACAGTTCAGGGATAAACACCGATCCATCGTTAAGCGAAAAATAATCCAGGATACTTTCAGAATGTATGAAAGACCCTTTCACTCCGGTTTCAAACGATACGCTGCCGAGATACTTTGCGTAATCTAGTTGCGCCGTTTTGATTTGGATCTGCTGGTCTGCATTCGTGAAGAAGTTAAAATTCCGGATAAAGGAACCCGTTGGAAAGAAATACCTGGAGTTCACATTTTGCGACCGCACCAGGTCAAAATACGTATAATGCGCGTTTGCATTAAGACTGCCCTCATCTTTAAACCGATGTTTGAACGTAAGATCCCCGGAGAGATTATTCTTTTCCTCGTCCAAAAAACTATCCGTAGTAAAAATGGAATCCAGTACCCCGGCCCCATTTCGAATGTTGGTGTTTTGAAAAAAATCTGATTCCCTTTTGGGTTGTAGTTGTGCGTTCGCCGTAAAGTTCAGGGTGTTGTTATCGTCCACTTCATAGTCGACTGCGAGACCTGCATTATGGGTCTGTGTTCTGATGACTTGGTCGAAATCGGTATCCCAAATGGAAAAAACGCCTGTACTGTTCTGGAAATCTATATCGGTCAGCGTGTTCTTAAATTCCTTTTTTGGCGCATAATTGTAGCTGGCATTCACATTTAAGTTATCGGTCTTATAAAAATGGGACGTTCCAAAGGTATATTTTGGAAACACTCCCTGCGTATACCCTGCACTTACGTTGCCCTTATAGCCTAAGGAAACATTTTTGCTGGTTACAATGTTCAAGATCGATCCGCCTTCGGCGTCGTAGCTCGCGGGTGGATTGTAAATTACCTCCACAGACTTGATATGCTCTCCTTGGTAATTTTCCAAAAGCGTCCGAACCTCTTCAGCTGACAATTGTACCTTACGATTATTGATATATACGGTAGTGGCTTGATTGCGCACTTGCAGGTCGTCTCCCATCACAATGACCCCAGGGGTCTGTCGTAGAATATCCCATGAACTGTTCTGGGATACCACGGTGTTTTCAACATTGAACACGATACGGTCTACCTTACGTTCCACTACCGGTCTAACGCTGGTTACGGTCACTTCGTTGAGTTCCTCCGCTTGCTGTTCGATGACAACGGCACCGATCTTGGTGTCCCCTGTAATTTCTATCGCTTGGTTTTTAGAGGTTTGCCCTACATAAGAAGCTCGAAGAAAATAAAGCCCTTGGGCAATATCCGCAATTACAAAATTGCCGTTTTCATCGGCAGAAGACCCTTTTGCAAGGGTAGAATCTGTAACGGTCAATAGAAAAACCGAGGCAAAAGGAATTGTAATTCCGTTTTGGTCCCGTACTTCCCCTTTCAACTCAAAGGATTGGCCCGCAGCCATTTGAACCATGCATAGGGCAATGAGTAAATTGGCGATTCGTAGTTTCAAATTTGAGTTGGGTTGAACCCCAAATCTAGGAAAAATCTGTCGTATTTCTTTACAAATTTTGTAATCACTTTAATTCGCCAAGCATCATAAATTGAGGCCAATGGAAAAGGAAGGCGCCTGAAATTAGATTATATTTGCAGTTGCCTTTTAAATCATCCAGCATTGGGCATTTAAATGGCTATTTATATTTCAAAACGCTATGAAAAATATAAGAAACTTCTGTATCATCGCCCATATAGACCATGGTAAAAGCACCTTGGCCGATCGTCTTTTGGAATTTACCGGTTCTGTCACCGATAGGGAGAAAAAAGAGCAGTTATTGGACAGTATGGATTTGGAAAGGGAGCGTGGCATCACCATCAAAAGCCATGCGATACAAATGGAATACACCTACCAAGGTGAAGATTACATTCTAAATTTAATCGACACCCCTGGCCACGTAGATTTTTCCTATGAGGTTTCGCGATCTATTGCGGCCTGTGAAGGCGCCCTCTTAGTGGTCGATGCGGCCCAAAGCATACAGGCACAGACCATCTCTAACCTCTATTTGGCACTGGAAAACGATTTAGAGATCATACCGGTGTTGAACAAGGTAGATTTGCCCAGTGCGAGCCCCGAAGAGGTAACGGACGATATCGTAGATCTTTTAGGATGCAAGGCAGAAGAGGTCATTCCGGCTAGTGCGAAGACGGGTATTGGCATAGCAGAAATCTTAACGGCCATTATCGAGCGTATCCCGGCACCCAAGGGCAATCCCGATGAACCGCTACAGGCACTTGTCTTCGATTCTGTGTACAATCCGTTTCGAGGGGTCGAAACGTATTTTAGGGTCATGAACGGTTCCATTAAAAAGGGCCAAAAAATAAAATTCGTTGCTACCGATAAGAGCTATTTTGCCGATGAGGTGGGTACTTTGAAATTGACACAGCAACCGAAAAAAGAAATCAAAGCCGGCGACGTGGGGTACTTGATTACCGGTATCAAGGATGCCCGGGAAGTAAAAGTGGGAGATACGATTACCGATTCTGCGGTTCCAACGACCAACCCGATCGCGGGATTCGAAGATGTAAAACCAATGGTTTTTGCCGGTATCTATCCCGTGGATACCGAAGATTTTGAAGAACTAAGGTCTTCCATGGAAAAATTGCAATTGAACGACGCCTCTTTGGTCTTTCAAGCGGAAAGTAGTGCGGCCCTTGGTTTTGGTTTCCGATGCGGATTCTTGGGAATGCTGCATATGGAGATCATTCAGGAACGCTTGGAGCGCGAGTTCGACATGACCGTCATCACCACCGTGCCCAACGTAAGCTACCATGCCTTCACCAGAAAAGATCCTGAAGTGCCGTTTATCGTCAATAATCCGACCGATCTGCCCGACCCTTCGACCATCGACCGTGTTGAAGAACCTTATATCAAGGCGACCATCATTACGAAATCTGATTTTGTGGGTAACGTCATGTCGCTCTGTATCGAAAAAAGAGGTCAGATTACCAACCAGACCTATTTAACGACAGAGCGCGTAGAACTCAATTTCGATATGCCATTGGCGGAAATCGTGTTCGACTTCTATGATCGGTTAAAAACCGTTTCGAAGGGCTATGCGTCTTTTGATTACACCCCAATAGGCATGAGAACTTCAAAACTAGTACGTGTAGACATCTTATTGAATGCCCAAACCGTAGATGCACTTTCTGCGCTTATTCATTTCGATAGTGCCACCACCATCGGTAAGAAAATGTGTGAAAAATTAAAGGAATTGATACCAAGACAACAGTTCGATATTCCGATACAGGCCGCCATAGGCTCTAAAATCATTTCTAGGGAGACCATCAAAGCATTGCGAAAAGATGTCACCGCCAAATGTTACGGGGGTGATATTTCACGTAAAAGAAAGCTTCTCGAGAAACAGAAAAAAGGTAAAAAGAGAATGCGGCAGGTTGGTAATGTAGAGATTCCGCAGGAGGCCTTCATGGCCGTTCTTAAGCTGAACGATTAAGACAGGCTAGTATTTAGTACGTTCGTTCCTGAGGCTACTACGAATGTGGATTACACTTGTATTTCGATTTTACTTTTTCTTGTCATGGTAATGGTTATTCTCCGAATTTTAATCGGATAGCATTTATTATGGTGCCATATCCACAAATCGGTTCCAAGTTCTTCCCTATCGCTTTGGGATTGCCTATTTTTTATTTACTTTCTGGCTTGAATGCTTAATTCACGCCACATGTCCAACAAAATTACCTTCCGTCACATTGTTCAATTCGTAACCGGAGTACTACTATTGCTTCTATGCTTTCCCCTTTTTGCACAAAACGATACCCATTCGCCCTTCGAGCTGAGAATAAACAGTGGCGGGGAAGCCACCACTTTTGGACTCGACACGTTCGAGGCCGATGCCTATTTCGTAGGCGATGGCAAATCGTTCACCAACCCTAAAATCAACAATATCGATGCTACGGATCGCGACGCACTTTATCTTTCAGAAAGGAGTACGACGGCAAACCTAGGCTCTTTTGGCTATGCCGTTCCCCTAGAAAATGGTACCTATACCATACACTTGCATTTTGCCGAAATTTGGTGGGGAGCAACCGGTGGCGGTGCTGGAGGTAATGGAAAAAGGGTATTTGACGCAACCTTGGAAGGACAGCGTATTCTCGCCAATTTTGATATACATGCAGAAGTAGGCACAATGACTTCGGTGGTAAAAACCTACGTGGTTACCGTTGACGACGGTATGCTCGACCTCAGCCTAGCAGCAAGCGTAAATCAACCAAAACTGTCCGCTTTTGAAATTATTGGGCAAATTCCAAGCCCATCGCCGGCTGATTTTATTAAACGGATCAATTGTGGCGGGGAAGAACTGACCTTGAAGGGTACTGTCTTTGAAGCCGATGCTTTTTTTAAGGGTGATTTAAGGGTATATAGCAATCCTAGAATTCAAGACGTTTCAAATACTACAGATGATGCTCTATACCTTACCGAAAGAACCACCAGTGCGGATACCGGTGCGTTTGAATACGCTATTCCCCTTGAAAATGGTTCATACGAGGTAAAGCTGCATTTTGCCGAAATCTACTGGGGGGCCACCGGTGGAGGCGCCAATGGCCCGAACAAACGCGTTTTCAATGTTGAGATGGAAGGAAATGAAATATTGGTCGCGTTTGACATCAATGCGGAAGTAGGTAGTATGACCGCCATGATCAAATCGTTCACAACGACGATTACCGATGGAATCTTGAACCTGCGGTTTTCTAGTACCGTAAACCGCCCTACGATAGCGGCCATAGAAATTAGTGGCGAAGAACAAAATGATATGGATGAACTACCCTTGCTTACTAGAATTAATGCCGGTGGTGACCAAGAAACCTTTGAAGGGGTTACCTTTTATGCCGACAGATATGCGGAAGGAAACGGAAAAGCATATGCAAACAATGCCATCACCACGATACAGAATACCGATTTCGACGCTATTTACAAAAGCGAGCGAAGTACCATAAACGATAGTGGTACTTTTAGCTATCGCATTCCGGTAACCGACGGTGCCTACACGGTAAAACTTCATTTTGCCGAAATCTACTGGGGAGCTACCAACGGTGGCGCGAACGGAACCGGGAAAAGAGTGTTCGATGTCGTACTGGAAGACGAGTCTATTTTGTCGGACTATGACATCAATGCGGAGGTAGGTACCATGACCGCCACCATCAAGGTTTTTGACACCAGGGTGACAGATGGGGAGCTTACCTTGGATTTCTCTGCGAGTGTGAATCAACCCAAGGTTGCTGCCATCGAGGTGTTCGGTGATGGCAAAATTCTTGAGGATGCAACGCCCTGCTCATTTACCGATCTAGCGGACTCCTCCTTACGACGATTAGAATCTCAAAGTGCCGACGTGAAAGGTAAAATATATGTTTTTGCCGGCTTCTTGCCCGGTTTGAAAATTACCGCTAAAACTGAAATTTACGACCCCGTAAGCAATTCGTGGGCTCTTGGCGCCCCAATGCCTACTCCCGTTACCCATATGGGGTTGGCGGTAGTAAATGACGAGGTTTGGATATTGGCGGGCTTTATAGGTAACCATCCTGGCGTGGCCACTGAAAAGGTCCAGATTTACAATACCCAGTCAAACACTTGGCGAGAAGGTCCCGCTTTACCGAATCGAAGGGGTTCTGGGGCAGCCTCCTTTTACAATGGAAAAATACATTTCTTCGGTGGGCTAATGCCCGATCGCAAAACCGACGTGGGCGAACACTTTGTATTTGACCCCAACAATCCCAATTTGGGTTGGCAAGCTCTTGCCCCATTGCCGAATCCGAGAAATCACCTTAGTGCGGCCACGGTAGATGGTTTAATTTATGCTATAGGGGGTCAATACGGACATGATGCAGGGGTAAACGACCAAAAATTTCTTCATGCCTTCGATCCCATGACAAATGCATGGGTACGTA
>JBARCC010000368.1:0-7808 GCA_049793635.1 Maribacter sp.
ATATCGGCGGTCATTGCAGAATTGGGAAGGCAACCACAAAACGCTAGGGCTTTTTTTATAAAGTACCAAGACCGCGTACTATTCGGGAAAGACAGTTGGCAACCCGATGAATTTCCTACCTACTTTAGGGTTTTGGAAAGCAACGATGAATATTTTCCCTATTATAAGAAATACCACGCTTTTTGGGCTATGTACGGTTTAAATTTGCCGGACGAAGTGCTGAAAAAGCTATACTATGAAAATGCCTTACACCTTATTCCTGGGTTAGACCGTTCACTTTTCGACGAATAAAGCAAAAACCTATTCTGGCTTATGTGTTCTTTCCGCTTTGGGAATGTCATTCACGTCTTGAAAAATTCCGCAGGAAAGTTGCTTTTGTGCAAGTGCCACTGTTTTTTTCCGTTTGGTCAACGCTTCAATTTCCTTGTTTAAATAGTGCATACCGGTTTTATTTTTATGTACAACGGATGATGAGTAGCGATGTTGCATAATCTCCGGCAAATTACGCTTACCTATGGCATACCAATCTAAATATATTCTGTTTTATACTTCAATTCGTAACATAGTTTAAAAAATTTGAACCAATCTGTGACAAATTGTACATCCCTGTCACTAATAGTTCAAATGGTATGCTGATATGCAGAAAGAAATACAGTTCACAAAGGTGATACAAGAGCATCAAGGGCTATTGTTCAAGGTTTCCTCTGTATATACGGACAGTAAGCTGGACCAAGAAGACCTATTACAAGAAATCGTGTATCAGCTTTGGAAGTCGTTCGATGCATTCCGGAACGAATCGAAAATAAGTACTTGGATGTATAGGATAGGTATGAATACGGCCATCGCACACTTAAATCAACGCAAAAAACGACCAAACTCCATTTCAATTAGCGAGACTATTCTTAAAGTATCAGATACTAAGGATGAGCTTTATGAAGAACGGTTACGCAAACTATACCTGCACCTACAAAAACTGAATACCTTGGAAAAAGGATTGATATTCTTATTGCTAGAAGGAAAAAAATATGCAGAGATTGCCGAAATAACGGGGTTGGGCGCTAGCAATGTTGGAACTCGGATTTCCCGAATAAAGAAAAAATTGAAAACGAACATGACTAAATCCTAAAGTATGGAACTAGAGGAACTACAGGCCGCTTGGACCCAAATGAGTAAAGAATTGGAACATCAAAAAAAATTGACAAGCGGCATTATCATGCAAATGACAAAAGAAAAATACCGTAACACGTTTAAAACCTTGAGGTTTGTTGAAACGGTGGGAACCATTTTTTGCTACTTACTGGTCATTGGTATTTTCATGCATTGTTACAAACTAGACACTTTTTTTCTTCAGCTCTCAGGAATAGTGATCGCTTTATTTTTGGCTACTTTTCCAATATTGACCCTCACATCGCTGTACAATATTCAAAAGACCGACATCATCTCAGGAAGTTTCAAAAACAATCTTAGCACTTACCTCAAAAGGAAAAATAAACTGGTGAAATTACAGCAAACCGGGTATCTATATCAGCTTGGCATTGACCTTTTTTGCCTTTCCGTTAGCATTTAAATTAATTTCCAATAAGAATATCCATGATATACCGTTAAGGCCACAACTTTTTATTGGGCTATTTGTGGTCGTCATTGGAATGATTTGGGTATGCATTTGGGGTTATAGGTGCTATAAAAACACTACCGCATCTGCAGAAAAGCTGATACAGGATTTAGAATGAACCTTACTCGGTAAGTTTCTTCTGAATATAATTTAAGATCAACATCCAATTCATTTTTAAGAGGAGGGAGGCAGTAGGCACATTATCCTCTGCAATGGCAGCGATAATGGCCTCATGTTGGTTATCGGAAGCATTGTAAAAAGAATCATCATCGGTAAACGCTTGTTCGTAGAAAAAAATACGCGTTTTCAGGTCATTGAGAATGTCTAGTGCCAATTTGTTGTTATAACCTTTGGTGAGTAATCTATGAAACTCAAGATCGGCCTGTATCCTTGAAATGGCATCGTTGGCATTTTCGAACACGACTTGTTGATTTCTGAGCTGCTCGATATCAGCCTCTGAGAACTCATAATTTTCAATGGCCATGACCTCTAAATTTGCCACCAAATCATATAGTTCTATGGCTTCCTCGACATCCAATTCCGCAATAACGAAGCCCCTATTGGGAATGGCTTTGATGATATGGGCTTGTTCCAATTGGCTCAATGCCTCCCTGATCGGGGTCACACTTACCTTTAATTCCCTAGAGACTGCGGCAAGATTTATGGTTTTACCAAGGGTGAGGGTTCCACTGGTCATCTCGTTCAATAGATAATTCCGCACTTGATCCCTTATATGTATTGCTTTTCCCATAGTTCAAATATACTTAAATCGTATACGATTTATAACGATGGATACGGCAATTATCGTATACTTATTGTTTATAATGACGGCAGGTCACTTTTAACAAAACCTTTCTTCAAAGATAGTCCGTAGTATTTTAGGTCCAACGATGTCAACATTTTTCCTTATTTATTAATGTTTTTTGAGGATATGGATAACCATTTTAAAATACGTACCGTTAGGTATATTTTTATACGAAATAGTAGCCTGGATACTGTGAAAATTTCAAAATAGGTAATGGTTAACAACTTGTTGGTCAACATATACGGTTTTACCAATAACAAAAGCTATATTTGCAAAAGTTTTAAGGGATGCCAAAGAAACTTAATTGACCCCACAATAGGGGATTTTGAAGAATGCTACTTCAAATATTCTATCCATTTGCAAAGTCATTACCCGCTTCACTTCCTTTTTAACCAGAAACAAATTATTATTTTAAAATTATAAATGGCAAAATCACAGCAGACATTCAATAAAACTGAGAAAGAAAAAAAACGCTTAAAGAAGCGCGAAGAAAAAAAGAAAAAAATGCTTGCCCGTAAAGCCGCTGCGAAAGAAAGTGGTTCAACAGGTATACCAATGGCTTACGTAGATTTCAACGGTAATTTGGTCGATACACCGCCAGATCCATCCATGAAAGTGGAAATCGAAGCGGAAGACATTGTTCTAGGCATACCTAAAAAAGAAGAGGGTGATGTTGAGGAGTTCGACCCAGTAAGAAACGGTAAAGTTTCATTCTTTGACACTTCAAAAGGGTTTGGATTTATCATCGATGCAGAAAATAATGAGAAGTATTTCGTACACGTAAGTGGTCTGATCGACGAAATCATGGAAAACGATAAAGTTTCTTATGAGCTGGAAAGAGGCATGAAGGGCATGAATGCCGTACGCGTCAAAAAAATCTAAACGCACTTTTCTATTTACGAGTTCATGGCGAAAGTGAGACGCAATACGTTATTGATCATTTTGTCTTTTTTCGCCATTTATTTTATTTGGGGTTCTACCTATTTATGGAATAAAATCGCCGTATCCGAGCTGCCGGCATTTATGTTGGCCAGTATTCGGTTCATTACGGCCGGAAGTCTCATTTTTATCATTTCCAAATTACTCGGATATTCTTTGGCCATCACCAAAAAACAATTTTACAACGTATGCATTGTAGGATTTCTATTCCTCACTTTTGGGAACGGAGTCATGGTCTGGGCGCTTAAATTCGTGGATAGCGGTTTTGCGGCACTAGAGGTTTCTGCGCAACCTTTGGTCGTCTTACTGCTCATGCGTTTACTACAAGGAAAAAAAATACAACCCATGTCGGTGGTCGGTGTGGTGCTGGGCATATTAGGTGTTTTTCTCCTGGTGGGCCAAAATGAAATCATTACCCAAGAAGGAGCCGTGTTAGGAATGGTGCTCATCTTTCTCTGTATGCTGAGCTGGTCTTTCGGGAGCCTATTCGTAGGCAAGGCAGATTTACCTAGTAATTTCTTTGTAAATACGGGCTATCAAATGCTTACGGCCGGTATTTGCCTATGTATCATTAGTCAGTCGATAGGGGAAACGTGGAGCTATCCTACCACCTGGGCTCCAAAGGTGGTCTGGTCGATGCTTCTTTTGATACTATTCGGGAGTATTGTCACGTTTACGGCGTTCAACTATCTACTACGTATCGTTTCCCCCGAAAAAGTGGCCACCTCCTCGTATGTCAATCCTATTGTCGCCATGCTCCTAGGTTGGTATTTTTTAAAGGAAGAGGTTTCCTTGCAGTCCGTTATCGCATCACTGTTATTATTGACAGGGGTGTTTTTCATCAATACCAAAAAGAAGCTTACCCTTTTTTCCCGTTTTTCAGGCAGTAGAATTCCTAAATAAGTACCGTTTGGGGTGGTACGGGAATCACTTGCATACGCTGCATCTGTCCCAATACAATAGGGCCTATTCGCACTCTAATGAGCCGTACCGTCGGGAACCCCACGGCAGCGGTCATTTTTCGTACTTGCCTATATTTGCCCTCTGTAATGGTAATGGAAATCCAAGAGGTGGGCCTGTGCCGGCCAATACGTAACGATGGGTGCGCTGCAGGCAAAGAGGGAGGGGTTTCGAGCATTTTTACTACACAGGTTTTGGTAGTATACAAGGTTCCAAAAAGACCGATGCTGACCCCTTCAGAAAGTCTCCCGACGGCCTCCGGGGTAATGAGCCCATCCAATTGCACTAGATATTCTTTTTCCAACCCACCTTGGTTGATGAAATCGCTCCATTTACCATCTGTGGTCATCAGTAGTAGTCCTTCTGACTTTTCATCCAATCGTCCTACGGGCATACTTCCCTCGGGAAAAGGATACAGTTCGCTTAAAAATCGTTTTTTTTGTAATTGACGTGCTTCCCCAGACGAAAGCTGGCTTAACATGCCTACGGGTTTATATACTTTAAAATGTTGATGTTGCTTCAATTTGATTTCGTTTCAAGGGATCAATGACCTCTGGTCGCAAAAGATACCCTTTTTGACCGGTGTATTAGCAATCTACTAGAGAGAATGTTACCTTTGCAAATTCCATGAGAGATTTTATGCAAGAGACCGTTTTTGAACTGCAGGACAAAAAGACCGAAAAAGAACTGTACAGCTACCAACAGGGAGCCATTCAACAAATTTTTGACAAGTTCGATTCCGAACGCGATGACTACCATTTATTATATCAATTGCCTACAGGTGGTGGAAAAACCGTTATCTTTTCTGAAATGGTACGGCAGTACCTGAAGAACCATTCCAAAAAAGTTCTGGTAATGACCCACCGTATCGAGCTTTGTAACCAGACCTCAGAGATGCTCACTAGCTTTGGCGTGGTGAACAAAGTGGTGAACAGCAAAGCGAATTTGGATGATCAAGAGCGATACAGTTGCTACGTGGCCATGGTCGAAACCTTGAACAATAGGTTGAACGATAATCAATTGGACATTTCTGATGTAGGCTTGGTCATCATCGATGAAGCGCACTACAATTCCTTTACCAAATTATTTAAATTTTTCGAAAATTCATTCATCCTCGGGGTAACTGCTACACCTTTGAGTTCGAACAGGGATTTGCCGATGAATAAAAATTATGATGAACTCATTCCGGGGGAGTCCATAGAGAATTTAATCGATAATGAATTTTTGGCTAGGGCAGAGGTCTTTCAGTACGACATGGGACTCACTTCGTTGGAAATTGGTTCTAATGGGGATTATACGGTAAAGTCGTCTGCAGATCTGTATACCAGCCCGGTAATGCTCAGTAAATTGCTGGACGCCTACCTGAAACATTCGAAAGGTAAAAAGACGCTTATTTTCAATAACGGAATTGAAACGTCGATTCAAGTATACCATACGTTTCAAGCGGCCGGTCTACCCATCATGCATTTAGACAATACGGCCACCAAAAAACAGCGAAAACAAATTTTAAGATGGTTTAGGGAAACGCCCAATGCCATTTTAACCTCGGTAAGTATTTTAACGACCGGTTTTGACGAACCTACCATCGATACGATTATCCTCAATCGCGCCACAAAATCCCTCACCCTATACTACCAAATGATCGGTAGGGGTTCTAGGGTACTTAACAATAAATCGAAATTTACGGTAATCGATTTGGGGAACAATATGTATCGTTTCGGACCTTGGGGTGCGGACTTGGATTGGGGTGCCATCTTTAAGTCGCCCAATTATTACATGGACCGTATTCGTGACGATGAGGATATTGAAAGCGACTTCAAGTTAGACCTTTCGGAAGAAATCAAGGAAGAGTTCAAAAACTCTGACGAAACGTATTTCGACATCAAGGATACATATGAAACGGCCACCTTTGCAGGGGAGTCCTCTAAAGTAGTCTTGGAGCGGTCGATCGCCCACCATGCCTACATCTGTATTGAAAATAGCGAGGATGTGTACGACGCCTTGGCCCTAGCGAAATTATTGAAAGAAGATATCGACAATCGTATTCATATTTATGGGAAATGCATCAGTAAAAGCACCTATAATTTTTTGAGTTGGTTGAAAGATGATTATCAAAAGAAATTGAACGCGTACTTACGTGAGAATTTCGATACCGTTTTCGAGGAGATTCACGGCCACCCGCCAGAGGATTGATCCCCAAATTCTTAAAACGCAATTTTACAAGGGCTATTCTTTTCCTATTTTTACAGTATGGAAAAGAAAAAGACCAAAATTGCGATCATCGGTGCTGGTGTAAGCGGATTAATTGCAGCGTTGACCTTAGAAAAAGCAGGCTATTCCCCTCATATCTATGAAGCAAGTGATCGTGTGGGAGGTCGTGTAAAGACCGACATCGTAGACGGTTATCAATTGGACCATGGCTTTCAGGTACTACTGGATGCCTACCCGATGGCGCAAAAATATTTGGACTACAGTGCCTTGGACCTTCAAAAATTCCTACCGGGAGCACGAATCTTCCATCAAGGGATAAGCACCACTCTCGGTGACCCATTACGAAGTTTAACGCTATTGATTCCAACGCTTCTTTCTTCCATCGGTTCGTTCAAGGATAAAGTCAACATTTTAAAACTGAATCTCAGGTTACAGAAAAAGTCCATGCCCGCCATCTTTGAGGAACCCGAAACCACGACCTTGGTATATCTGGAGTCCCTCGGTTTTTCGGAAGAAATCATCGATCGGTTTTTTAAACCCTTCTTTTCAGGTATTTTTTTGGAGCCAGACTTGGCCACTTCCTCCAGAATGTTCGAGTTTGTATATAAAATGTTCGGAGCGGGACTTGCCGTTCTCCCAAAAGCCGGAATCGGAGCCATTCCTGAGCAATTGAAAAGCAAACTCGGCAGTACCAAAATCCATTTGAATACCCTCGTGGAGACCTGTACCGATGAAAGATTACAGTTTGCGAACGGAAAACTGGAATTTCCGGAATATACCATTATAGCGACAGATGCCTCCCCCTTGGTTCCCAATTTGAGAAAACAACAATTGCATTGGCATTCTTCCGACACCCTGTATTTTACGGTAAACAAGGATAAAAACATCAAACCATTGATCGGTCTTATTAGTGATGCGGATGCACTCATTAACAATTTTTTCTATCCTACTTCCTTGGGTATGGAGCATAGAGGAAATCACGATTTGTTGTCGGTTACGGTGGTAAAAAAACATACGCTCTCGGAATACGAACTGATCCAGCAGGTAAAAAAAGACCTCGCTGATTATGCAAATATCACTACGGAGCGTTATTTATCGCACTATGAAATCAAAAAAGCACTACCAAAACTAAACGATATCCAATGTAGTATCATGCCCACGGAAACCCGTTTGATGCAACGTACCTTTTTAGCAGGGGATTATTTATTGAACGGCTCTTTAAATGCTGCAATGACTTCAGGGGAAATGGCCGCGAAAGGGGTTCTTGAGGCCATTGAAAAG
>JBARCC010000369.1:0-6049 GCA_049793635.1 Maribacter sp.
TTCCTGTTTTTCTTCTTTGTAGCGATCACTGGGCTGCTTTTAGGATGGAAAAAACACAGCGCGGGGGTGATCATGTCAAAGTCCTACAACGGTACCACATCCGATTTAAAAGATTGGCTTGCGCTGGATAGCCTTCATACCTTGGCGAACGCCCATTTACTTACCTCGGTTTCCCCCAATCTTTCTACGGAGATTGACCGGATAGACATCAGAAAAGAAAAAGGCATGGTCAAATTTATTTACGCCAATCATTTTTGGGGACTTCAGTTAGATGGGGCCACGGGAAAATTGCTTCACGTTGAGCGCAGAACCGCAGACTTTATCGAAAATATACATGACGGTTCCATTTTAGATCGTTATTTGGGAACTAACGATCAGCAAATCAAAGTATTCTACACGAGCGTAATGGGTATTGCACTCCTGGTATTTACCGTTACGGGCTTTTGGCTTTGGTACGGTCCTAAGCGGATGCGTAAAAAGAATAGTGTCGCTTAATTTTTAAGAGTAGCTTTGACAACTACATTCAGATGATATGTCAAAATCCCGAACTACGGAACAAACCGAAAAACCAAAGTTACACCCTAGAAATAAACATGCTGGGCGTTATGACTTAAAAGCACTTTGCATTGTAAACCCGGAATTAAAACCCTTCGTTGCCAAAAATAAGTACGGGAATCTTTCTCTTGACTTTTTCAATGCTACCGCAGTAAAAGCCCTGAATAAAGCATTATTGATTTCTCATTACGGACTTGAACATTGGGACCTCCCCGATGGCTTTCTCTGTCCTCCGATACCTGGCCGGGCAGACTACATACATCATATCGCCGACGTTTTGGCCCTGAGCAATCATCAAAGTATTCCAAAAGGATCAGGCTTTGTATGTATGGATATTGGGGTAGGAGCCAATTGTGTCTACCCGATTATTGGCAATAGCGCTTATGGATGGTCTTTCATAGGCACGGATATCGACCCTGATGGCATCAAAGCCGCGGAGAACGTGGTCGCTTCGAATACCTCACTAAATGGCAAGGTAGCGTTCCGCCTACAACTACGACCCGACCATATATTTTCTGGAGTACTAGGGGCTACAGAACAGATAGACCTCACCATCTGCAACCCTCCCTTTCACGCAACACGAGCAGAGGCAGAGGCGGGCACTTTGCGAAAGTTGAGCAACCTCAAGAAAAAAAGGGTCAAAAAGCCGGACTTGAATTTCGGTGGAAAAGGAGGTGAATTATGGACCGATGGGGGCGAAAAACGGTTCGTGCTCAATATCATCAACGAAAGTGCCCAATTCTCTAAAAATTGTGCCTGGTTTTCTACGCTGGTTTCCAAACAGTCTAATTTACGTTCGTTTTATGACCGTTTGGAAAAAATTGGCGCTGTAGCCCACAACACAATTCCTATGGGACAGGGCAATAAAATGAGTAGAATTATTGCGTGGACCTTTCTAAACGATATGGAAATGAAGGATTGGGCCGAAAAAAGATGGGGTAAGCCCGCAATTTAAACAAGCGTTAGCTTTTCAAATTATGGATTACATAGATTGGATAGGATTTGTAGGAGTCTTTCAAATTTTATTGGCCTATATCCTCAATATTTTCAATAAAACGGAAACAACATCAGTTGTTTTTCTGGCGCTGAATTTTATTGGAGCAACTATGGCTTGTTTAGCTTCGGTTTTATTGGATTATATGCCATTTATACTTCTTGAAGGTACTTGGGCGCTGGTATCCTTAGTTTCACTACTAAAAATAAAACCATGGGAGGAGAGAAAAACCTAAGTCTATTGCTCAAGGGGCTCACCCCAAAATTGAATCGGGGAAGCTATGTCTTTGTTTGTGTGCCCTCATCGACACCGTTCTCGCGTAACGATATTCTATTTGAATTCAAGGAAGTGGAAGGGGTCACCTTGGTCCTCGAAAAAGAGAAAGCGGATGCCCATGGTTTATCATATCACTTTGTGGCTTCTTGGATAACCCTAACCGTGCATTCCTCGCTAGAGGGGGTTGGCTTAACTTCCGCAATTTCCAAGGCACTTGCAGACGAACATATTAGCTGTAATGTGGTTGCCGCATTTTTCCACGACCACCTGTTCGTTCCTTTAGCCGACGCAGAAAGAGCCATGCATACCTTGGAACAACTCTCCTTGGGCCAGCCTTGAACAGCTGCACTTTTTAGGTCTGGAACAGTAAAGATTCTTTAACCTTATCGATTCCCTAACTTTTGCAATGCCGTATTGATTCTTGAAATACACTCTTCTTTGCCGATCATCGCCATGATGTCAAAGATATGGGGGCCTTTCATGTCGCCGACCAAAAACAGTCGAAGGGGAGGCATCACCTTTCCAAAAGAGAGCTCACGTTCCGTAATCCAAGCCTTAATTACAGTCTCTACCTGTTCAGATGAAAAATCGGTAATCTTCTCTAAGGTAGTTATCAAGCCGGTCATGATTTCGGCGGTATCCTCTTTCCATTGTTTTTTGGCCGCTTTTTCGTCGTATTGTTCCGGAGCCAGAAAAAAGTAATCGCTCAGCTCCCAAAAATCGGAAACGAAGGTTGCCCGTTCCTTGATCAAGGCAACCACTTGGGTCACATAGGCTATCTTAGAATACTTTGGGTTCGGGCGGTGTTCAATTACGATAGGCAGGAAGGTTTCGGCCAATTGTTCATTTGGCGTCGCTTGTAGATAATATTGATTATACCATTTGGTTTTATCGGGGTCAAACCGTGCGCCCGATTTGTGCACGCGCTCGAGACTGAAGGCTTCCACCAATTCCTGCAGCGTAAACAATTCCTGTTCCGTGCCAGGATTCCATCCCAACAAGGCAAGGAAATTGACTACGGCCTCTGGAAAATATCCGGCTTCCCGGTATCCTTCAGCACCGTTCCACGATAAGGGAAAAACAGGGAATCCCATTTTTTCTCCATCTCGCTTGCTCAGTTTACCCTTTCCGACAGGTTTCATGATTAAGGGTAAGTGGGCGAACTCAGGGGTTTCCCATCCGAAGGCATCATACAGTTGTTTGTGCAGGGCCAATGAAGGCAACCATTCTTCACCTCGAATTACATGGGTAATCTCCATCAAATGATCATCCACAATATTTGCCAAATGATAGGTAGGCATACCATCACTTTTGAAAAGCACTTTATCGTCGAGCACATTCGTGTCTATTTCAATGTTCCCACGAATACTATCGGTCAACTGTAGTTTTTCATCTGGGGGTGATAAAAATCGAATTACATAATCGTCCCCGTTCTTAAGGCGTTTTTCAACCTCCTCGGGGAGTAGGGATAAGGAATTGTCAAGTTTCAACCTATTATGCCAATTGTATATAAATGTTTTTCCCTTTTCCTCGTGGTCCTTCCTGTGAAAATTTAATCGCTCTTCGGTATCGAAGGCATAATATGCCTTTCCGTTGTCAATGAGTTCCTTTGCGTACTTTGCATATATAGATTTCCGCTCACTTTGTCTGTACGGGCCAAACCCCCCGTCTTTACCCACCCCTTCGTCGAAAGGAATTCCGCACCAGTTCAAAGCGTCAATAATATATTGCTCCGCCCCTGCTACATATCTATTTTGGTCGGTATCCTCGATACGCAACAAAAAATCACCATGGTGCTTTTTTGCAAAAAGATAATTGAAAAGGGCGGTACGGACCCCGCCAATGTGTAAAGGGCCGGTAGGACTTGGTGCAAAACGCACGCGTACTTTTTGTGTCATGTCACAAAGGTATAAAAACACCTGTAGCCCGTTAAATTAAATGCTCTTTAAAATCGTTTAGTGACCAGAGGTACTATTGCAAACGTGTTTTTCAACGTTCAGCACCTTTTCAGTCGTGGGTAAGCTCGCTTTTCATCCGAGTCGGAACCCTTTTGTTCATCACCGAAAACCAGAGCGGGGGAATAAAAGATAATACCATAGAAGTAGGATACCCAAAAGGCATTTGCGGCGAAATATCATGATAATCTAACAATTGGTATTTTTTTGATGATTTGTAATGGTGGTCGCTATGTCTCGTTAATTCGTAAAGTACAATTCTTCCTATAATGTGATTGCTGTTCCAAGAATGGACCTCCTGCACCCGTTCATAACGGCCAGAGGGCAATTTCTTCCGCAGAAGACCATAATGTTCAATATAGTTTACCGTTTCCAATAGCAGAAAACCGACCACCCCTGCAAAAAATACCACCCAAAATCCAAGATTTCCGAACACGAAATAAATAACGGTCAGATAGACCGTCTGAACACATAAATACCAAAACATTTCATTTTTAATGGAAAAAAAAGCGTGCTGGCTTCTTTTTAGCATTTGCAATTGAATCTTCCATGCTTTGACATATTGTCTCGCCGAGGAAGTAACCCAAAAGGAATAGACCGATTGGTTCAACCTTGCGGTGGCAGGGTCCTCTTTTGTTGCCACATGTACATGGTGCCCAAAATTATGCTCGATGAAAAAATGCATATAATGGGAGGGTAGCAGCAGTAATTTTGCCAGTACATGCTCGGCTTTACTGGTTCTGTGCCCTAATTCGTGGGCCACGTTTATACCATTGGTGCCCAAAACGATTCCCATGGAAAAAATGAGCCCTATAATTTCGAAACTGCTATACCCATTGTTGGTGACATCAATCAAGAGATAGATGAGCAGACCGAAAACAATGGGTACATTTAGATAGAGCAATCCATCATAAAATTTGCTTTTTTGCTTTTTTATTCGCGTTTCAGCATCAATGTTTGTGGTGTCTTGAGGCAACAATACTTCCAGAACGGGAATCAGGATAAACGCATAGATAGGCGTGAAAAAACTCCAATATCCTTTAAAATAAAACGTTATTATCGCAGAAAGCGGTAACGTAAACGCCGCCAGATACTTAAAGTCTTTCATCTTATGACATTTAATAGTAATTTTAGCCTTAATATACGTTAATAAACCATGCAGTTGCAAGAGTACAATCACATTTTAGAACGGCTTCATCAATTCATCCAAAAGCACTATTCGCAAGTATTGCTTAAAGGAGTGTTGGTTTTTATTGCTATCGGTTTATTATTTTTCCTGGGAATCATTAGTATAGAATACTTCTTTTGGCTCAGTGGAACAGGGAGAATGTTGCTTTTCGGATTGTTTTTACTGGTAGAACTCTTTCTGCTTTTCAAGTATATAATCACTCCCATCTTCTACCTTTTAAAAGTAAAAAAAGGAATCGAAGCCAAGGATGCGGCCGTAATGATCGGTAAGCATTTTCCGGAAGTTGGTGATCGATTGACCAACTTATTGGACCTTGCCGAAGACAAACAGCAATCGGAATTGCTATTGGCGAGTATTTCGCAGCGATCAAAACAAATGGATTCCATCCCCTTTACCAAGGCGGTCACGTATAGGAATGCGGTTGGGTATGCTAAGTATATCGTTATTCCCGTCGCCATCATCGGTCTGTTATATATTTCCGGAAATTGGTGGGCTTTCTTTGGCACTTATGAGCGTGTCGTTAATTACGAAATGGCCTATGAAAAACCAGCTCCCTTCCAGTTCGAACTGTTGACACCAACATTAGCGGTTCTGGAAAATGAATCCCTTACGCTACGAGTGGCCACTTCAGGAACCATCAAACCTGAGAATGCCTTCATTCGTATTGCAGGGAAAGAAATTCTATTGCAAAAAGAAAATGGTTTTTTCACCTACACCTTTACGCCTCCTCTACTATCTACAACATTTAATTTTTCAGCTAATGAAGTTGAATCGCGCACCTACACCTTAAATGCCCTAAAAACGCCTTCTATTCTGGATTTTACGCTCGATTTGGAATACCCATCGTATTTGAAGAAGAAAAATGAAACCCTAAAAAGCACTGGTAACGCGGTAATTCCCGAAGGTACCAACGTTACTTGGAATATTGTAGGTGATCATACAGATCTCGTTGAACTGATAGATAAGGATACTACCATAGCCTTTATCAAAAATAAGGATGATTTCAAATTTAGTAAACGCATCTATAGCGACTTTAATTATCAGCTTACCACGACCAATGAAAATGTAAAAGCGTACGAA
>JBARCC010000370.1:0-3787 GCA_049793635.1 Maribacter sp.
GAAAAATGTAAAGTGTGAAATGATTGAATAAATAGTGCGCTAAAAATAAATGAATTAAAAAATGAAAAATCTAATCAACATCAAAAGCATGCTCATCATAATACTCGTTTTGAACGCATGCAAGGGCAAGGACGAACGTACGTCATCAAACGAAACCAAGGCGACCAGTATACTAAACGATAATGAGGAAATGTATCGTCCCAATTTTCACTTTACACCTAAAAAAGGTTGGATGAACGACCCTAATGGCATGTTTTATTTCAACGGGTATTACCATCTCTATTTTCAACATTATCCAGACAGTACGATCTGGGGGCCTATGCATTGGGGTCATGCTACCAGTACCGATATGATTACGTGGAAAGAACAACCAATAGCATTGTATCCAGACGAATTAGGATTGATATTTTCCGGGAGTGCGGTCGTCGATTTGGAAAACACGTCTGGTTTCTCCGAAGAAACTAAAATTCCGGTCGTTGCGATGTTTACACACCATGATATGGAAGCCGACAAAGCAGGCAAAGTCATTGACGAATCACAATCGATTGCCTATTCATTGGACGAAGGGCTTACATATACCAAGTTTGAAGGAAATCCTGTTATCGAAAACCCAAATATTCCTGATTTCAGGGACCCGAAAGTAAACTGGGACACGGAAAGAAAGCAATGGACAATGGTCTTGGCCGCTGGTCAGGAAATTATGTTCTATGCCTCAAAGGATTTAAAAGAATGGGAACTACTCTCCACTTTTGGGGAAGGAATTGGAAACCACAATGGGGTCTGGGAATGTCCTGATTTTTTCCAATTACCGGTCCAAGGTACTGATGAAACAAAGTGGATATTGTTTGTAAGTATCAATCCTGGGGGGCCAAATAGTGGTTCGGCTACGCAATACTTTGTAGGTGATTTTGATGGTAAGACGTTTGTGATAGATGAAAATTTTAAAAAAGAACTTTCCGCAGAACATAGTTTTTGGGTAGACTTTGGCCGAGACAATTATGCTGGGGTCACATGGTCGAACATCACTACTGCCGATGGTGGTAAACTTTTTATAGGGTGGATGTCAAATTGGTTATATGCCAACGAAGTGCCTACTGAAAACTGGCGAAGTGCGAGCACCATAGCAAGGGAACTAGGTTTGATGAAAGGGGACAATACCTATCGCCTCGTATCCAAGCCTGTTGATGAATTGAGAGCTTACAGGGGTAAAAAGTACAAGGATGACAAAATCCAGATCAACGGAAAAACGGTCTTGATTACCAAAGAAAGTATAAGTCTTTCGAAAACTGAAATCAACTTTGAAATTTTGGACGTTTCAAATGGCAAATACACTTTTTCACTATCGAATTCAAAAGGGGATGATCTTAAGTTTGGTTTTGATGCTGCTGAGAACAAGTTTTTTGTGGACAGGAGTGGATCTGGTAAAACTGCTTTCTCCGATAAGTTTACGGATAGGACAGCAACAGCGCCAAGAACGGCAAGTTCAAAGAATTTGACCGGAAAAATTATTTTGGATAAGACGTCCATAGAATTGTTCTATGACGATGGACAAACCGTAATGACCGAAATTTTCTTTCCAAATGCCCCGTTCGAAACCTTGAACCTAGAATCGGATAAAGGAAATTTTACCCTTGACAGTCTTGAAATACATGAATTTAACTTTAACTAAAACTCAACTATTATGAAAATGAAACTTTTATTAGTGTTACTGATCTTTGTGCCAATAGGGCTTATGGCCCAAGGCCAAATATCGGGCACGGTTACATCTGTCGATGATGGAATGCCGTTGCCCGGAGCGTCTGTTATCGTACAGGGTACGACCACGGGGACCACAACCGATTTTGACGGTAATTATTCCTTGGATAATGTATCCGAGGATGCGATTTTGATTTTTACCTATATTGGATTTCTAAGAGCCGAAGAGCCCGTTGGCGGTCGGTCAACGATTAATATGGCTCTTCAAGCAGATACGCAGCTTTTAGAAGAAGTAGTCGTAACGGGGTATACCGCAGAGCGTAAGGTAGATCTAACAGGTGCTGTTACTGTAGTGGACATTGCGCCCATTGAGGGCCAAAGTTTAAGTTCTGGTAGTACCGTTCAAGCGTTACAAGGTCGGGTACCGGGCTTATTTATTGAAAAATCTGGAGATCCAACTGGAAGAAGTAATCGGATTTTAATTAGGGGCGTGACTACCTTAGGTGATAATAATCCACTTTTTGTAATTGATGGTGTCCCTACTGTAAGGCCCGAAGTATTTTCGAATATCAACCCAAGTACCATTGAATCTGTCCAGGTGTTAAAAGACGCCTCCGCCTCCTCCCTTTATGGCGCTCGTGCAGGTAACGGAGTTATCATTGTCACCACCAAGAATAGGGCTAAAACTTCAGATGGTGAGAAGTTGAGCGTGACTATCAATTCAAACCTATCGGTACTTTCAGAAAATAAGCAACGCTATGATGTTTTAAACGCTCAGCAAAGAGGTGAGGTTTTATGGAGGGCATCTGTTAACGACGGAGCAGATCCATCTGCCGGATTCGGGGAAATTTACAATTTTGATTGGAATGGAGATTTCAACAATCCGGTTTTAAATAGTGTTACCCCTCAGCCTTTTGTGGGAGGTAATGCTGATATTCCCGTAGGTGACACCGATTGGCAAGATGAAACTTATAAGACAGGGTATGTTTACAATAATGAAATCTCTGTTTCCGGCGGCACCGAAAAATCGTTCCATCTACTGAATGTCGGATATTTAAAGAATACTGGAATATTGAAGAACACAGGATTTGAGCGATATAACGCAAAGCTGAATTCTAATTTTAATCTCTTCGATAATAAGGTCAGGGTAGGTATCAATACGCAATTTTCAACGTCTGACGAAACTTTGGCATCACCAGATGTAGGGAGTGCACCAACTCCTTTTTTGGCGATTTCATTGGCACCAACATTGCCGGTTTTTGATGCCAATGGAGAATATGCAGGGCCCTTAGGGGCAGGATATTCTGATAGGAACAATCCTGTGTTGATCCAGTTCTTAAACCGCTGGGACAATACAGAACGTACAACGGTTTTCGGGAATATTTTTGCGGAATGGGACATTTTAGAAAATCTTACGTTTCGCACGAGCATAGGATTGGATTTTAATGATATCAGAAGGAAGGATATAGAGCCAAGGGTAAGTAATGGTTTTGTCAATAGAGCCAACAATAGGTTAATTATTGATCAGAGTAAATTCACTAGTGTAGTTTTTACGAACACTTTGAATTATAATGTAGAGGTGGGAGAACATCGGTTTGGTGTTTTATTGGGTACAGAGTCCATTAAAGATGATTTTGATAGCGTATTTGCCTCCGCTGATAATTTTGCGGTTGAAACCGAAGAATTTTTCGTGCTTTCTGCGGCGACCGGCACGCGGACAAATACGGGCACTTCTACGGGAAGTAGACTACTTTCGCAGTTCGGAAAATTGAATTACGCCTTTTCGGATAAGTACTTAGCGTCCTTCACACTCAGAAGGGACGGTTCCTCTAGATTTGGACCTGATAACCGGTATGGTGTTTTCCCTGCTGGATCTTTGGGGTGGAGGATCATCAATGAAGATTTTATGCAGAACGTTGACTGGTTGAGTAACCTTAAGCTTAGGGCCGGTTACGGCGAGGTCGGAAATCAGACCATTGGTGATGTTGCCCGTTTTGGTTTGTTCGAATCTAGATATGGTCCTAACAGAGCTGCTATTGCGGGAACCAGTTTTTTCTTTGATACGTTCTATAATATCGGCACGGCCTATGAT
>JBARCC010000371.1:0-5569 GCA_049793635.1 Maribacter sp.
CCTGAACCGTCCAAGGTTATTAAAGGTACGTTCGTAGTGTCCCTAACATCAAGATCAACGACCAAGCATCCGCAATTTTTTCCTCTTCGCCCTCCTCCCCTTCGGTAGGTATTTTTATAGATGAGTTCGAGGGCTAAACCAGATAGTACACCGCCCAATGTGGTGAACAAGACATCTCTCGATTCAAATTCGAATCCTCTGGGGACATCGTAAAGGGTCTCTTTTGCCAAACTTGCCGCCAAACTGCTGCCTACCGCTCCTGCCCAAGTCCAACCTCGTTGCCCGTTAGACAATTTATACGCTGCATACCCTCCTACACCACCGATGACCACGCCGGCCCCTAGATGCCTGGCAGCGTCCCTCGTTCCTTGTGCAAAGGTATTCGTGATACAGAGCAAGGTAAAAAGTACGATGATGGTTTTCATAACGATACGGTGCTTTTTCGGGATAACGTAAATAAAAGGGATAAAGTATATGTAGGGTGCTGTGGAGAGAAGTGATCAAAAAAAAATCGTTCCCATCCATACCAAAATGGACTTGTCAAATGTAAAGTTTCTAAGAAATTCTCGACCTATGTACCCATTAAATGAGACCTACATGAAAACAATTTTACATAAAGCCGCATCGCGTGGTCATGCAGACCACGGCTGGTTAACGTCGTACCATAGTTTCAGCTTTGCGAATTATCATAACGCTGAACGCATGAATTTTGGGGTTTTACGTGTTTTGAACGATGATCGTGTTGCGGCGGGACGTGGTTTTGGCACCCACCCCCATAGCAATATGGAAATCATTTCCATTCCCCTGGAAGGGGACTTAAAACATATGGACGATATGGGGAACGCTACCGTCATCAAGCAAGGCGACATTCAAGTGATGAGCGCGGGTACGGGGGTTTCCCACAGTGAGTATAACCAGAATACCGATGCCCCGGTCAAGTTCCTCCAAATTTGGGTATTCCCTAACCAGAAAAACGTAGCGCCCAGATATGACCAAATTTCAATGAAACATTTAGAGACCGAGAACGGCCTGTATCAAATATTATCGCCCAATCCTGAGGATGACGGAGTATGGATACATCAAGACGCATGGTTTTCGATGGGAAATTTCAAAACCGACACAACCTATACCTATCCCTTAAAAAAGAAAGGGAACGGGGTATACATTTTTGTTTTGGAAGGTGAGCTGGAAATAAACGGTCAATCCCTTAGCCGTAGGGATGGATTTGGAATATGGGAGGTTTCCGCTGTTGACTTGAAAGCGATTTCAAATGCACAGGTTTTAGTTATGGAAGTGCCGATGGCACTTTAATCCAATTTGAGGCCTATAAAGCGCTTTGGCTTCTGTTTCTCGGTCGTTTTGATTACATCAATCTTGATAGTAAGAACAATGACTGATGTACTCAAAGGGAGTTCTTTTTTCCCAGAGCTGTTCACACCGTTTTTCTGAATTGTACTGGGCAGAAACATTCTGCTTATAAAAATAATCGATATTTTTAAGGATAAATTTAAAGTAAGGCACTAGCATTGAACGTGCACATCGTACTTGATGTCCTAGCTGCGTCGATTTAATAGAGAAGTATATTCCTAATCCAGAAAAATAATCATCAGAACCGTATGTACATGAAAAAATTACTACCCTATCTATTTGTATTACTATTTGTATTACACGGTAATTCCCAAGAGAAAATATTAGGATTTACCGCAGAAAGTGCAAAAAAAAGAAGCCGCTCTTGAAAAGAGTTTCGAAGAAAAGTTAAGCGCAACCAATTTAGATGAATGGATGCAGCGCATGGCCGCCGAACCCCACTGGGTAGGCACCAAATATGGGGAGGAAAATGCAAAATGGATGCAAGGCCTCTTTACCTCTTGGGGCTACGACGCAAAAATTGAAACTTATCAAATTTTATTCCCCTACCCTACCGAACGCGTACTGGAACTTACAGGACCAACCCCCTACAAAGCAAAACTAACGGCTGTACCGGTCGAGGGCGATTCCTTTACCGCCCAAGGCGATGCATTATTACCTAGCTATAATGCGTTTTCCACCGATGGGGATGTTGAGGCTGAGCTCGTCTTTGTCAATTATGGAATTCCGAAAGATTATGAGGAGCTTGAAAAACTGGGTATCAGCGTAGAGGGAAAAATCGTCATCGCCAAGTACCAAGGTTCTTGGAGAGGTATCAAACCCAAATTGGCGGCAGAAAAAGGAGCCATCGGCTGTATCATTTATTCAGATCCTGAAGATGACGGTTATGGCCAGGGGGATGTTTATCCAAAAGGCGCCTTTAAAAATAAAACCGGGGTACAACGAGGATCGGTCATGGACATGCCCACCTACCCCGGAGATGTCCTGACTCCCGGTTATGCGGCAACCAAAGACGCCAAACGATTGGATAGAAAAGATGCACCGACCATCACTAAAATTCCGGTATTGCCAATTTCGTACGAGGATGCCCTACCCCTATTGTCCGCATTGGACGGTGCCGTTGCACCTGAATCATGGAGAGGTGGCTTGCCGATTACCTACCATATAGGCCCTGGGCCGGCCAAAGTGCATCTAAAGCTCGCTTTTGATTGGAAATTGGTCCCTGCGCACAACGTAATCGCAACATTAAAAGGAACGGAATTTCCAGACCAATGGGTCATGCGTGGCAATCACCACGATGCTTGGGTACATGGGGCCAATGATCCCGTTAGTGGTATGGTGGCCCTTATGGAGGAGGCTCGCGTAGTCGGCGAACTGGCCAAAAAAGGTCAAAAACCTAAACGCACCATCGTCTATTGTGCGTGGGATGCCGAGGAGCCGGGTCTTATTGGCTCGACCGAATGGGTGGAAGACCATAAAAAAGAACTTCAAGAAAAAGTAGTGGCCTACATCAACACCGATGGTAACGGACGTGGGTTTTTGGGGGTAGGGGGTTCGCATTCGTTACAGGCTATGGTGAGCGAGGTAGCAGGTACGGTCAATGACCCGCAGACCAATGTTTCTGTCAAAGAGCGCAGAATAGCGGCCGACATGGTAAACGGCGGCGACGATTCCTTTGAGCTATATGCATTGGGTTCTGGTTCTGATTACACTCCTTTTATACAGCATGCCGGTATTGCGGCGTTAAATTTAGGATTTGGTGGTGAAAACGAGGGCGGTGAATACCACACCATCTATGATACCTATCCACATTACAAACGGTTTAAAGATCCCCAATTCGCTTATGGCGTTGCACTTGCGAATACTGCTGGGCTAATTACACTTCGTTTGGCAAATGCCGATGTTATTCCCATGGACTTTAAGCAATGGCATGCTACGGTTTCTACCTATTTGGATGAAATTACCGAAGAGACGGAGCGTATGCGGATGAAAGCGATAAAACACAATAGCTTGGTGGATAAAAATGCATACGTGCTGGCATCAGACCCTACCAAACCCTACAAAAAACCCGTAAAGATGGATGCGGTGCCGTACATCGATTTCTCACCCTTACAAAATGAATTGGTTGCTTTAAAGGAGACCATCGATACCTTTCAAAATATCGATATGGCAACGCTAACTAATGAAAAAAAGAGAACATTGAACGAAAAACTGATACAAGCGGAGCAGCAATTGACCTTGGAAAAAGGACTCCCAAGAAGACCTTGGTTCAAGCATCAAATCTATGCCCCTGGGTTTTATACCGGATATGGAGTAAAAACATTGCCTGGAGTTCGGGAAGCCATCGAGCAAAAAGATTGGAAAGAGGCGCAGGAACAAATTGGAATACTGACCACTACCTTTGAAAATTTCAATACCTTTTTAAAGCAGGTGAATGAAAGTTTAAAATAAAGGCCATTGGAAAAGACCCAATACATTAAAAAATAAATCATTCCTATTTCGACAGGGGCGCCCTTGGGTATAAAGACGTTGCAATAGTTAAACCTCACATAAAAACATGGATTCGAATTATAAAAAAGTTTTCGGCGGCAACGCGATAAAGGCGACAAGGGTCGAACTTACCTTAAAAGACAACCATATTGAACCTATACGGAAAGATGAAACCGAATCTGCGCGCTTGGCAGGGTTTGGTACGCCATTACCTGAATTGGTAGAGATTTTCGTCCATAAAGACGAGGAAACAAAAGCCCTCGCCTTGATTACCCAACTGAACTGGGAAGATTGATGTTTCTACGGGGAGCAATTTAAACGTCTTTTTCTGAGTGCTCCTTTTTCGAATATAGTTGAATGCAGATAAAAAAGTCCTATTCTCGCCCTAGCTTTTGTTACGAAAGAGAGGCATTTTAATATGGAAATCTTATACCCTAATTATCGCGGCCTCCTAAGTTCTGTCACCTCCTTGCCACCAGTAGGCAAGGTCGAAATATCCACTGTTTATTTTCCTTTTTAAACGTTGTGCTTTCTTACGAAGAGATAGGTTTAATGGAAAACCCTTTTATAAAAAAGGTCTACCGCTCCAACCTACGGGAATAAAAGCTGCGATTCCAAAGAATAATCGCCAAAAACCCTACCTTTTTTCACTCTTGTCTTTTCACTTCATACCTCACCTTCATCCCTTTGTAATCGGGGTAATTTCCAATTTCCGAAATTCGACCGGACCGTGATCACCTTGAATCATAATTGGGCCCGCTTCAGCTTCCTTATTATCCAATGCTCCCCCGGTCATCCCATCAATATTCTGGTCGGCAATTATCGTTTTGCCATTGGCTACGATAGTTACACGTCTTCCGATTAAGGTGATGTCATAGCGTTGCCACTCACCTGCTTTCAGGGCAACGTTCTCATTTGGGGCAAGCAACCCATAAATACCTCCAAAATAAAGTGAAGATGGTTCCAATCCAATATTATCCGCAATTTGCACCTCATAACGCCCTCTTAGGTACAGACCACTGTTGCTTTCTTCCGGTATGCGAAATTCTGCGTGGAGCTTAAAGTCCTTGAATTTTTCCTTCGAGACCAAATTAACACCAGATACTGCACTGGTCAGAATACCATCTACGACCTTCCACTGGTTCTTTGGGTCTATAATCCATCCCTCCAAATCCTTCCCGTTGAAAAGGGCATTGGTTTTGCCCATTTTCTGCGCCGGGTAGTATTCCAACACCGGAGATTTTACGGCAGTCCAATCATAGGTTTTACCATCTGTATAAACCATGGTACCTTCGAGATTTTCCCCGACCATTGCACCCTCAAATTCCATGTTGGCAGCACCAGGTTCCCATTGGGGCGGTATGGCAAAATAAAATAGTTCACCGTATTTCTTGACTTCCGCAATGGGCCTTGCACTGCCGAACGCATACGTAAATCTGCCGATAAGCGTATTACGGCCAGAATGCCCTATTTCAAGCCAAGAAGGTAGCTCCTTGCCCTCCTGCATTATGGTCAAGTTCCATGTTCCTTCCAAGGGGTCACTTTGTTGCGCACTCAACCCTAAGGTCGTACCGGCTGTGAGGAAAAATAAAAAAAAAGTTTTTCTTATGGTATACATAGTCGTTTTGTTTGTTCTACTATCAAATATAATGGAAGTTTTAAAAACTGTTTCAATCGTTACCACTTATTGTTAAAATCCAATGATATCGAT
>JBARCC010000372.1:0-17405 GCA_049793635.1 Maribacter sp.
TTTAAAAACCTAAAAACAAACAACCATGGAAGAAACAGGATTGGGGTATTCTTGGATACAATCGTTACACTCGTATTTGGCCTATGTAGCGTTGGCCGTATTATTTTTGGCTGTAGCCAATGCTATAAGCGGTCTTATTTCTAAACGCATATTTAACATGGGCAAGGATTTGAGACTTAGCCTGTTCGCCCTGATTCTTTGCCATATTCAATTATTGGTAGGGCTACTGCTTTATTTTATCTCGCCAAACGGTTTTAGTGCTATACAGGAGTTTGGTATGGGCGGGCTGTCCTCGGCAGCGCGTTTACTAGCGGTTGAACATCCGTTCGTTAATATTTTGGCTATTGTGTTCATCACTATTGGGTGGTCCCGTCACAAGAAATTTATGGAGGGCGATAAAAAGTTCAAGAGTATCGCCATTTTTTACGGAATAGGACTAGTACTCATTTTAAGCAGGATTCCTTGGGGGCAATGGTTATAGCCTCCTCATAGTGACTGTCTAAAAATACTGTACCACCTAAATTCGAGCCTTTCAATCCGCTCAAGACAGGCATTATTCGAGAACGTTGACAGCTTCCTTTTGAATGCATCTTGGCTCCGCCTGCCCGGTAAGGCGGGTTCGATATGCCGATAGGACCAAAATAGGTCTTTTCAAGTAGCTTGATTACATGGTTCCAAAATAATGCACACTGCTGCGAAAGCTTTAATTCGTATCGCAGACTTCTAATATTTAGGGGATTTACATCTAGAATAGTTTTATCCCCCTCCTTGGGAGGGGCTAGGGGAGGTCCTTCATCCTGCTTTTTTTCATGGAATCAGCAGTGGCTATTTTTAAAGACTATTTAACAACAGTTATCCTGTAGAAATTATCGTTTAAATCCTCATAGATTATCTTTTCCTGATTATAGGTCACTTCTAGAATATCATAAAATGTACCGCTACAACCCGTACGCTGCACCGCTAGTTGCATACTAAGCATATCTACCTCTTGGTCATTTAAAAATATGGCCATTGAAGTCTGATTATCTGGGCCAGAATCAAAGACTTGAATGATAACGACATTTTTTAGTTCTTCGGGTAACCCGGGTAATTCTATTTCGTCATAAACTGCTGGAATGATTTTAGAACCATTGAGTTCTGTGTAAATAGATTTGGCGTTATAAGTACCGTTTTCTATCAAATTAGCACCGTCCACGTCTGTTATTTCAACCACCATAATCTGACTTATAATATCGGATTCAACGCCAGTACAGGGGTCTGAATCATTCTTACAAGATATGGTTAAATAGAAAATGGTCAGTAAGGTTAGAATTGTCTTTTTCATACTAAAGCTTCAGGATAAGATGAATGAATGTAAAAGGGTTGCTCCAAAAAGGTAAAGTTATTTTTGTTTCTTCACCAAATACAAATAAACCGGAAAATGGTCACTATACCCACCAACATAACTACCTCCGGCATAGGTGCGCAGGGGATATCCCTTGTATTGACCCTTGGGGTCCATTAAATAGTCAGGAGTAAAAATACCGACTTTCCAATACCTGTAGGCGTCCTTGTTTTCACGTACCACATTGGCGGTCATATACAGTTGATCGAAAATATTCCATGTATCCCGGTACGCCAACGTGCCTTTCCCTTTTTTAAATAATTTTTCCATGGGCCCGTAGAGGTCTAAAGAGTCAAGCTGTTTAGGATTTCCCTGTAGGTTGAGTATTTTTTTCATGCTTGGGTCGATGGGGTCGTCATTAAAATCACCCATACCAATGAGTTTTGCATTGGGGTCTAGCCTCCGGACCGAATCGATGATACGCTTGTTCAGCTTTGCAGCTTCTAGCCGGTAAGGTCTACTTCTTGCCTCCCCACCACTTCTGGAGGGCCAGTGATTGACGATAAAATATATTTTTTCATTGTCGAGAAGACCTTCTACAATCAATTGGTCTCGGGTATAGTTTCGGTATCCCTCGGTATCGAATAACAGCAAACGATGGCTATTGAAATTCACGGGGATAAAAGCATCCTTTTTATAGAGCAGTGCAACATCGATGCCCCGCTCATCGGGGGAATCAAAATGAACGATGCCATAATTCGAGGCCGCTAAATTCGGGTGACGGATCAAATCTTCTAGAACCGCTCTATTCTCTACTTCACATACTCCGACGACATCGGGTGCCGTTGGGTTGAGTGGTACACCTATTTCAGAAATGACCTGCGATACATCGGCTATTTTTTTTAAGTAACGTACTTCTGTCCAGCGATCTTTTCCCTCGGGCGTTCGATCATCATCATAGATGGTAGTATCGTTTTTAGTATCGAACAGATTTTCAAGATTGTAGAAAGCGACGGTCCTCACTTGGTAGGATTTTTTGTCTTGTGCCAACAACCCGATAGGGAGGGTCATCAGAAAATAAAGGAAGAATTGTTTCACAGCAGGTATTCTGGCTTAATAATGTGCTATTATACGGAAAAATCGTGTTAATTCCTCGTTAAAATGTATCTTGATGGTCTGACAGTCAGGTTTTAAGAGAAGGTATGAATAAAGCAGTCCTGTTTTTAGTAGCGCTTCTTTCGATGGGAATCGGTCGTTCACAGGAGAATGCAACCATCAAGGGAATGTTGAAGGACGCTTCGAGCCAAAATAGAATTACCAGTGCGGTAATACTGTTGGAAGGGGTAGCCGGCGAATTCAAGACCGATGATTCGGGAGCCTTTAGCATCGAAATACCCAACAACGGCGCATTTATCTTACAGATTTCGGTACCTGATTATGTGGTGAAACGCATCCCTGTACTTTTAGAAGATGCTATGTTGGATCTGGGAGCTATTTATCTTGAGCGCGACATTACCATAGAGAAATCGATAAACCTGATCAACCTATCCGATGATGAGCTATTGGATGATGAAGTCAATTCCAACGCGCTGGCATTACTACAGTCCACAAGGGATATTTTTCTGAACCGGGCGGCCTTTGATTTCGGCCAAGCATTTTTTAGGGTGCGGGGGTATGATTCGCAGTACGGGGAAGTATTGCTCAATGGCATCCCCATGAATAAAATGATCGATGGTCGTCCGCAATGGAATAACTGGGGAGGATTGAACGATGTCATCAGAAATCAACAATATTCGAACGGTTTAGGTGCATCAGCCTATACGTTCGGCGGCATTTTAGGGAATACGAATGTCGATTTAAGGCCTTCGGGGCTTAGGCCCGGCACCCGATTGTCTTCTTCGATATCCAATCGAACCTATAGCGGCAGGTTGATGGCGACCTATAACTCCGGACTACAAAATGAAAAATTCGCCTACATCGTATCCGCATCCAGAAGATGGTCGAAAGAAGGCTATATCGAAGGCACACTGTACGATGCGTATTCGGCATACGGTTCGTTTGAATATCTATTGAACGAGAAAAACACGTTTTCAGCCACCGCTATTTTGGCGTCCAATAGAAGGGGGCGCTCCTCTGCCATCACCGAGGAGGTTTTCGAATTACAGGGTAATCGGTATAACCCCTATTGGGGCGCTCAAAATGGAAAGATCAGAAACGGTCGCGAACGCGATATTAGCGAACCCTTGTTTCTTTTGAACTACATTCATGAATCTGATGGATTACAGATCAATGCCGGTCTTGCCTATCAGACGGGGCATTATGACCGTAGCAGATTGGGGTATTTCAATGCCCCAAACCCAGACCCCACGTATTACCGGTACTTGCCAAGTTTCTATATCAATAGTCCGATAGGGGCGAACTTCGAGAGTGCCAATCTCGCAAAAGAAGGGTTTTTGGAGAATGCGCAGGTAGATTGGAATCTGTTGTATAGGGCAAATTCGGCCGTGTCACAAAATGGAAAGGCAGCTTACGTACTCTACAACGATGTCGTGGAAGACACGCAGCTCACTGCTCGTATGAATGTGAATATGCATCTTGCCCCGAAGATACGGTTAGATGGTGGGTTCATGTTCAGGCAATTGAATTCGAGGAATTTTGCCCGGATAGACGATTTGTTGGGGGCAGCTTTCCATGAGGATATCGATCCGTTCTCCGAAACCCTCAATGCCATAGGCGCCGAGGTAAATAAGCGGTCCGGTGATATCTTTAACTATAATTACGAACTTCTCGCTCAACAAGTGGAGCTCTATACACAACTGCATTGGGATTACAATAGGATCAAAGGGTTCCTATCCGGTACGTATAGGACAGATGAGGTACAACGAAATGGAGCGTTCCAAAATGAACGTTTTCTAAATAGTTCTTTGGGTAAAAGTGAAAAGGTCCGTTTTTCGAATTGGGGGCTAAAAGGGGGTTCTACCTACACTATTACGGGTCGTCATTGGCTTTCGGTCAATGCAGGATTGATCAATAGCGCACCGGTATTACAGAATATATTCATTAATCCAAGAGAATCGAACGGCATAGTGCCAAACTTACAAAGTGAAACCATAAGCTCGGTAGACGCCAATTATTTCATCAGGATGCCCAAACTTACAGGTAGGCTTACCGGCTTTTATACCCGTTTCCAAAATACGACCGATGTCAATTTCTTTTTTGTGGATGCAGGGGTGGGATCTGACTTTGTACAGGAAGTGCTTACCGATCTGGATAAATTGCATATGGGTCTTGAGCTGGGTTTGGAATATCAATTGTCAAGTGCCGTGAAACTTTCGTTCGTATCCTCCCTCGCCAAATACCTGTATGCCAGTGATCCCTTCGTGACCATTAATTTCGATACTGCGGCTGCCGGTGAGGAGCTCATCGATATCAGTGGCTCAAAGAATCTTGGGTATGCGAATATTAAGGGCTACAGGCTGGCGCAAGGTCCTCAGCAGGCGATGGCGATAGGTATCGAATATAGAGATCCCAAATATTGGTGGGTGAGTGCGACCACCAATTACCTGGCCAATACCTATGCGAACATTTCTACCATTACCAGAACGCAGAGTTTTTTGATAAACCCTGAAACTAAACAGCCTTATGTCGATGCAACCCCAGAGAATGTAGAAAAGTTATTAAGGCAAAACCCCTTAGATGATTTCTATCTATTGAATCTTGTCGGCGGAAAGTCTTGGTTGAAAAAGGGAAAGTACATGAGTGTGTTCGCGAGCATCAACAATGTTTTTGACACGACATTTAGAACGGGAGGATATGAGCAGAGCAGAAATGGGAATTATGGGCAGTTACGGCAAGATAACCTTAGTGGCACGCCCTCTTTCGCCCCAAAATATTGGTATGGGTTCGGCCGAACCTATTTTGTGAACGTGGCATTTAGTTTTTGATTTAATAGTGGAAAAATGGACATAACAGTACGTTTAAGGGATAAGATGTTTGCGCTATGTGCAACACTCGCTCTGTTGGGCTGTGTGAAGGACAGTAATTTTGATGAACCGTCCGCATCCTGCTCCAATGAAGTTTTTGAAACCATCTCTCTCGCTCAACTTAAAGGTTTTTATACCGATAAAACCATCCAAATCCAAGACGATTTAGTCATTACGGGCTATGTGATATCTTCCGACAAAGAAGGCAATTTCTTTAACGTACTACATTTTCAGGACAAACCGAACAACCCTACGGAAGGCCTCCAGATTGAAATTGAGCTGAGGGATTCCCATTTATTTTTTGGAGTGGGCCAACAAATTTACATTAAGTTGAAGGGGTTGTATTTAGGGAAATCGAAAGGAGTGTTCAAGATTGGCGGGGTATTTACCTCTTTCGGGAACATTAGCGTGGGCAGGCTTCCCAGCACTTCGGTTTTCAAACATATTCTAGTGACCTGCCAAGTACCCATAGTAATTGAGCCAACCGAGATTTCTATTGATGCACTGAATGAAAGTAGGGTGAATACGCTGGTAAAAATTGATAATGTGGAGTTTATAGATGCAGAAATAGGTCTCCCGTTTGCCGTGGTCGAAGAGGAAACCAACAGAAATTTAATCGATTGCGATGCTAATGAACTGGCATTGGTGAACAGTGGTTTCGCCGATTTCCAAGCCGAAACCATTCCCGAAAAAAGAGGGAGCATTACAGGAATCGTATCGTTGGACAATACCCAATTTCAATTGATCATTCGCGAGCTGGAAGATGTCGCTTTTGACCTTGAACGCTGCGAAGAGGTGGTGGATGAATTCACATCTACCGCTATTTTGATCACTGAACTTGCTGATCCAGATAATAATGCCGGCGCACGATTCGTGGAACTTTATAATGCTGCGACCGAACCTTTATCCTTAAAAGGATGGCGTTTGGTACGTTATACCAATGCAAACTTGACCGTAAGTTCCACCATCGATTTATCCGATGAAACGATTGAGGGCAAAGGTTTCATCGTCATCTCACCAAATGCCCCGGAATTTGAATCGGTCTATGGTTTTGCTCCCACGATTTCGGCAGGTATAAATTCTCCCGCAGATTCAAATGGTGACGATAACCTTGTACTTGTGGATCCCTTTGGGGAGGTCATCGATATCTTTGGCGTCATCGGGGAAGATGGCAGTGGTACAGACCATGAATTTGAAGACGGTAGGGCCATACGGAAGTCGAACATTGTGAATGGAAATCCCATATTTACGGCCAGCGAATGGGAGATATTTAATGATTCCGGGGGTAATGGTACTTTAAACAATCCGCAAAATGCACCAATGGACTTTACTCCGGGAATTCGATAAAATATGCCCGACATGAACCGCATGATCATCCATTTCGTAAACCTAATCGAAAAGGGGACCATCTTTATCATTAGAATCATTTGAGGCCATTCAACTATCGGCATACACCCCAAATCGTTATGACCTAATAAAATTCAAAAAAATTCAACGTTCTGATTTAGAGACGCTTAAAATCTGTTCAAGGTCTTCGGGCGTAACGGGTTTAAGGATGTAATTGGTTACCTGTTTATAATTCTTGATGCGTTCTAGATCTCTGGGGTCTACAGAAGAACTAATGATGTAGATGATGGTTTTCTTTATGTTATGATGGGGAAGTTTATCGAACTCTTCCAAAAATTCCCATCCGTCCATAATGGGCATATTCAAATCCAAAAATATGACATCGGGCAAAGGTTCCCCGGTAGTACTAATTTCATAGAGTCCCTCGATAGCTTCCTGACCATTGGTATACACAATAATCTGGTCGCTAAAATCGACCTCCTTGATCATGCGCTTCGTTCCATAAATAAAAATGGGATCGTCGTCTATAATGCAGCAAATATGTACTTTTTTCATATAAATAGTCTTAACCTTTTTTTAGTTCTATAAATACGGTAGTTCCTTTGTTTACAATACTCTTTATGCGAATGGTCCCGTTCATGGACTCGATTTGATTTTTGGTAATGAACAATCCTATTCCTTTGGCGTCCTTATGTTTGTGAAAGGTTTTATACATCCCGAAAATTTTATCACCATGGCGTTCCATATCTATTCCTTGGCCATTATCGGTAAACGAGATGACAATAGTATCGCCTTTGCTTTTCGATTTGATGTCGATAGTGGGGGTGCGTTCTGGCGAGCTATATTTCAATGCGTTGGTAAGTAGGTTCAACACAATACTTTCAAAATAAGCCGGCACCACGTGCACAAAATGTGATTTTAAAACGTGTACGTTCACAATGGCATGTTGTTCTTCAAAAAGACCCTTAATACTCCTTTGAATCTGGGTGATGGTATTCAAAACACTTACCGGTTCTAAATTTTCGAGTGCACCGGTCTTCACCTGCACGACATCGTTCAAATGGGCAATGGTCTCTGACAGGCTTACCGCGGCCTCGTTGATCATTCTATTGATATTTCGCCTTTCCTCAGGATTATCCTCCTTGGCCAAAAATTCGGTAAGCATGGTCATGTTGGTGGAATGGGACCGTAGATTGTGCGAGACGATGTGGGCAAAATTCATCAAGCTCTCGTTCTGGCTTTTGGTCACCTCGACCAATGACTGTAATTTTTTTTCGGCTTGGACCCTTTCGGTAATATCCCAATTCGCACCTATTAATTTTGCGCCAACGCTAGGATTGTGCTTTATGGTTTTGGCGATGGCCTTTATGTGCCGTTCAGCCCCGTTTGGCCACAGAATCCGAAATTCGGTATCAAACTCCTTTTCTCCAGCAATCGCTTTTTCGACTTCTAAAGCTCCCCGCTCTTTATCCTCGGGATGTATGCCTGCCTCCCAAGCTTCATATACTCCTTTAAAATCGGCCTTTTCGACCCCATAAAGCGCATACATATTTTCGTCCCATAAAAGCTCGTCCTTTTCAACGTCAAATTCCCAAATCCCGATTTTAGCGGTTTGCGTGGCCAGTTTTAAGCGTTCGGAAACTCTTTTATATTCCAAATCGGCCTTTTTGCGTTCGTCTATATCCTGAAAGGTTCCGAACAGGCGAACGGTTTTGCCTTGGTGGCGTTCCACCTCTCCCAGGGCCCTGACCCAAAGTTCATTGCCTTTCGCCGTGACCAGAATAAGTTCGGTGTCCCAAGGTGTCCCATCTTGGATGGCGGCGCTAACCAGTTGGGTTATATTATCTCTATGGATTCCTTCTTTGTAAAAATTGATGCCCTGTTCTAGATTCGGGATATAGTCTTCGGATACCTCATGTATTTCTCTGGTAATTTTGGTCCAGTATACCGTACCTTTTTCAAGATCGACTTCCCAACTTCCTATTTTAGCGACTGATTCCGCTTTTTGAAGCAATTCGATTTCTCTTTTCATTTCGGTAATATCCTCCATGAAAATGAGGAGCCCTTCAATGGCATTGCTATTGTTTTTCCAAGGGGAAATCTTCCATTTAAGCCATTTTACCTTTCCATTGGCCAGCGTAAATTTTTGACCATCGTTGATCATTTCCTTTCCTTCTAAACAAGAGGTTACACCATTATTGAATTGAATAGGGGTTTCAGGAATAAAATCGAAAAGATATTTCCCTCTAATTTCTTTTTGGGCAGATGCATAATTGCGTAACCATAGGTCCGAATAACTAATAAAGTTTAACTTAGTATCCACTATTGCAACGGCAGTAGGGGCATTTTTAATAATAAGGTCATTATAAAGTGTCTGCAATTGTAATTTGTTTTATTTAAAGTTAGGGATTTAAAATAACGTAAGAAAAATTTGTTTACAGTAAGAAAATACGCCTTAAGTTTAATTACATAACTTTAACGTAGAAAAAGTTGTTTACAGTATAATCATATCATTATGAATGAGATTTTCTTCAAGGAAATAAGGGAGGGTAATTTAAAAGAGGTTACTTCGATGTTAGAGAAAAATCCTATTCTTATCAATAGTAAAGACAGCCGTGGCTCTACACCGCTCATTTTAGCTACCTATTACGATGAAATCGAAATTGCCGATTTTTTATTGGATAAGGGTGCAAAAATCGATGCGGTCGATGCTTCTGGCAATACGGCATTGATGGGGGTTTGTTTTAAGGGCTATACTGATATTGTTAAACTGCTCATCGAGCGCGGTGCCCATTTAAACGAAAGAAATTTAATGGGTGCCACCTGTCTGATCTATGCCGCGCAATTCAATCGTCTAGAGATTGCAAAGCTCCTGGTCGCGAACGGTGCGGACAAGTCCATCAAGGATAATAGGGGCAGTACGGCATTGGACCATGCGAAAACACAAGGTTTGAGTGCTTTTATCGACCTTTTGGAATAAGTACCTATGCAACAGCAGGATACCAGCCTCAAAATTGCACTCTTACAGTCTCCCCTACATTGGGAAGACCCTCAACGCAACCGTGATATGTTCGCTTCGAAATGTGAGCTACTGGCCGACGATATCGATGTCATCGTATTGCCTGAAATGTTTACCACCGGGTTTACGATGTCGCCACAGAATATCGATGTAGCGGAAAGCGAAATCACGGTCGACTGGATGAAGAACCTGGCCAGTGAAAAAGGCGCGGCGCTCATCGGAAGCACCGTATTTCAAGAAGGGCGAAGCTATTTTAACCGATTATTTTTCGTTACCCCAGAGGGCGCGACCGTGTCCTATGATAAAAGGCACACGTTTACCCTAGCTGGCGAACACCGTAAATACAAAGCGGGTAAAGACCGATTGCTGGTGCGGTACAAAGGGTTTACCTTTTGCCCGTTGATCTGCTATGATTTGCGTTTTCCGGTATGGAGCAGGAATACAGAGGATTATGACGTCTTGCTCTACGTTGCCAATTGGCCGGCACCACGAATCACAGCTTGGGATATACTCTTAAAAGCAAGAGCCATCGAAAATATGGCCTATTGTATCGGAGTCAACCGAGTGGGTAGCGATAATGAAGGTCATGAATACCCCGGGCATACCGCGGCCTACGACCCTTTGGGATCGATGGTGGCCTATTCGGAAAAAGAGGAGGTGGTAGAGCTTGTGATAATGAAAAGGGAAGTAGATAACGTACGTACCCAACTACGGTTTTTGGAAGACCGCGATCACTTTACTCTAAAAGGGTAAAGGTTTCAATTTTTTCCCAGTTGGCCCTGAGTTCAATGGGAACGGGATAGTATGCTATTTTTTCGGGTTGAACATTGTTTAAGTAATTTCCGGTATCCCACACTCCATTTTCATTCGTGTCAAAGATGACCCTCGCCATATAGGTGCCGGGATTCATATTATCGAATGTGTACGATTGTGGACCTTTTGCATATATTTCCCTCAGCGTTTCCCCTTTTTCATTGGTGATCTGAACAATTATAGGGTAAGTGATGTCACTACCGCTAAGGTTCAGCGTAAGGTTTCCGTAATCGGCTACACTTTTAGTTCTAAGCCGGTACGTAATGGAATCGTTGGTATTTTCAAAAAAATCGGTGATAGCACCAGGTAGAAAAGCTAGCGTGTAGCTTTGATTGGGAGCGACCTTGAAATCAAAGTCTAGTCCGTTTTCTACCGAATCCAAGGAAACGGTGTACGCGACAGGTATAGAGTCTTTATCGATCATTTTTATGTTACTACTGTCGAAAGCGATCAAGGGCGAGTTGACCAAAAGACGTACGGGTTTACCGAATTCCAAGGTCCCATTTTGGTTCATGGCCAATTGTAACGAATCGAAGGGAACCTTTCTGTTCTTAACGTTGAAGGTATCCGAAATTTTCAGGGTTTCGTTGGTAATGGCGAAGAGTATGGAATCCATTTTAAAAGGGGTGAACCAATAGTTCAGGGTATCTTTTTGTCTCTCTTTGGTAACGATAGATCTTACCGTATCGGGTAGCTGGCTAAGGGCTTCAATGGCAATGGAGGTACCATCCCCATAATATCCAAAACTAATTTTATTGCTTGCTACCATACTGGGGACGGCAATGCTATAATCGGGCACTTCCTTGAAAAGGTTTAAAAGGTAAATGGACTCTGTGGGTAGGGTAATGGTATCGCGGGTAAAACCGATTTTATCGGTCTTCTGATCAAAAAGGTTGTTACCTGAAGCATCTTTGATCGCGAATAATGCGTACTTGCCTTCTTTTAAGTTTTTGAGCCTAAATATTACGGTACTGTCCAGCGTATTGGTGATATAGTTGGGCGGTTTCTTGTAAAGGGTAGAATCGGTATACGTACTGTCTATCTTATAGAGCATGACACTTACAAAATTATCCGCTTTTTTGTTGAATGCATCGGTAATGACCCCTGCCAATTCAAGGGAATCGATATAATCTCCGGTAGAGAAAACATAGGAGAAAAAGGGTATCGGATTTTCCTCATTATTATCCACGATGCCCCTACCAAAATTGAGCGTATAGGTGGTGTTCGGCTCTAAAGTATCTTTGATAATAATTTCAACGAACTTGTTCGCATTTCCAGTAGGGGAGAGTACGGGAGGGTATTTTAACGGAGGCGATACGATCAACTGCTTTTGAATGTCCTTTAATTTGACCAGCTCGTTAAAGTACAATCTAATTTTATTTTCTTTGAAATTGACGGACATATTCGGGGGTTCTGCCCTAACCAATTCTGGCGGGGTAATATCTTTCGGCCCACCGGTGGGTGTGCCCCGTTGTGCGCATCGGTAGGAAACCGAAACGATGATAAGCATGAATAAAAGGCCAAGAATTTTTTTGATCATACAAAGACAAAACTAAATGACAAAGAAACGATATATTTTGTTGAATACTACGATTTTGGCACAACGGCCAAACTGGTGATGTAAACGGTGAGACCCTCTATTTCTTGAAAGGTCTTGGCGCAAATCTCCATGGTAGCCCCCGTGGTGATCACATCATCGACCAGTAATATCGAGGTATGCCTCAAGATTTGTGTATCGGTTAACTCATACAATGAGCGGTTATCGTACCATCTGCTCAGTCGGTTTTTTTTGGTTTGGGTCTTGGAATTGGCAGTTTTAATGAGAACGGTGTCCAAATACGTACTCCCGATATGGAACGCCAAGCGCTGTGCAAAAAGGGCTACTTGGTTGTACCCACGCTGTTTCAACTTTTTACGATGCAAGGGTACGGGTATCACAAAATCGATATGTGCCAAGTCACCTTGGTCCTTTAAAATTTGACCGTACCAGTCGCCCATTAATGCGCCAATACCCTCTTGGTTCTTATATTTTAAATAGTGTATCAGGTTTTTTACGATTCCGATATCGCTAAAGAACAGGAACGAACTTGCTTTTTTAATGTTAATTCGACCATAAAAAATACGGTCAACGGCATTTTCTTCGTTAAAGGTATACTCGGTAAGAGGTAGTTGGTGTCGGCAAGAAGTACAGATAGCGACCTCTCCTCTATATAATCGAGCGTTACATCCAAAACATGATAGGGGCAGTAGAATGTTGGTAACATCATTTAGTATATTTGAAATTCTGTGTCGTAACAAATCTTACAGATAAAATTAACCTACAAATGCCCGTTTTTTAAATGGATAGTCAAGATAACAAATTCAATTATAAAATTCTCCTTGCCGCCATGGCAGCGGTAATTTTGGGCATATTGATCGCATTTTATTACAGTCATGCCCAATCTGCCGTTAAGATAGACTTTTTGGAGCAGGAGAAGGCCATATTGGTAAAAGACCTGACGATCATGAAAGCGGATGTGGATCGGTTGTCTGCAATGAACGAGATGAATGAAATCGAATTGGTGGATTCAAGGTTTAAAGTTCAGGAACTCCTGGATTCTGTGGGCAGGTTGAATTTTACGGTGGGCAAGTTGAGGGAATTCAAGACCGAACTACGTAGGCTCGAATCAAAGAACGATAGCCTTGAGTTGAAAAATAACTTTTTACGTTACAATAATATGTTGCTTACCGATAAGTATGACGAGAGTCGTAAGCAGGTGGAGCAACTTAGGGCCAATAGTAATTCATTGGCCGAGGCAGAAGCCTTGCAGCGTAGAAAAATTTTGGAACTGAACCAGAAGCTGAGGACCAAAAGCTATTTGAAAATGGCCAATGCCGAAGGAAGCGGTTTTAGGATCATACGCAATACCAAACCGACAAAGACGAACAAAGCTTCGACCGTAGAAAAACTAAGGGGATGCGTGACCGTATTGTCTGACCAAAGCGAGGTGAACACCGAGAAAGTTATTTATTTACAGTTCTTAGACCCCAATAAGCAGATTATAGAGGACAATGCAAATACGATTACGGTGAACGGTAATATCTACAGCAAAAGGGTCGAATTCATTTTTTTGGGCATCGATACTTTTTTATGCGAATCGATAACGATACCGGAAGGCTCGTTAATAGAGGGCAACTATACGCTTAATGTTTTTGAAGACGAGCGTTTGATTACTTCCTCAGAATTTCAATTGAAATAAACTTACTTTTTTGGCCTAATATTCTATTTTTGCCGAATGGCAAAGCAAGAAGATGATTTTAAGCGTGTGATTTCTCACGCCAAGGAAGATGGGTACGTATTCCAATCCAGTGAAATTTACGATGGGTTGAGTGCCGTGTATGATTACGGTCAAAACGGGGTAGAGCTCAAAAAGAATATTCGTGACTATTGGTGGACCGCTATGGTTCAGCTTAATGACAATATAGTAGGCCTCGATGCAGCCATTTTTATGCACCCCACCACGTGGCAGGCCTCGGGTCATATCGATGCGTTCAATGATCCGTTAATTGATAATAAAGACTCAAAAAAACGGTACAGGGCAGATGTTCTGGTCGAGGACTATGTTGCGAAAATCGATGCGAAAATCGAAAAAGAAGTGCTGAAGGCAGAAAAGCGTTTCGGAGCTGCTTTCGACAAAGAGCAGTTTCTAGAAACGAATGTTAGGGTCGTTGAATATCAGCAACAGGGCAAGGAGATTTTGAGTAGATTGGCGAAATCGCTACAGAAAGAGGATTTGGCAGATGTTAAGGCACTGATCGAGGAGTTGGATATTGCCTGCCCCATGTCGGGGTCCAAAAATTGGACAGACGTAAAACAGTTCAACCTCATGTTCGGCACCAAGTTGGGTGCCAACGCGGAAAACGCCATGGATCTTTTCCTAAGACCGGAAACGGCACAGGGCATTTTCGTCAACTTTTTAAATGTACAGAAATCGGGAAGGATGAAGATTCCTTTCGGAATCGCACAGACCGGCAAAGCCTTTAGAAATGAAATCGTTGCAAGGCAGTTTATTTTTAGGATGCGTGAATTTGAGCAAATGGAGATGCAATTCTTCATTCAGCCCGGTACCCAAAAAGAATGGTATGCGATTTGGAAAGAGAAGCGTATGAAATGGCACCTCTCCTTAGGCCTCGGAAAGGATAACTACCGTTTCCATGACCATGAAAAATTGGCCCATTATGCAGATGCCGCGGCCGATATCGAATTTCGGTTTCCGTTCGGCTTTAAGGAGTTGGAAGGAATCCATTCACGCACCGATTTTGACCTCAGCAGCCATGAAGAGTATTCGGGTAAAAAATTACAATATTTCGACCACGAAGTGAACAAAAATTACGTGCCCTACGTACTGGAAACATCGATAGGCCTTGACAGGATGTTCTTAGCGGTATTCTCGAATTCATTGGAAGAAGAACAGTTGGAGAATGATACCACCAGAACGGTCCTTAAGTTACCTGCCGTTTTGGCCCCTGTAAAAGCAGCCATTTTGCCCTTGTTGAAAAAAGACGGGTTACCGGAGGTCGCACAAGGTATTTTTGAAGATCTTAAATATGATTTTAATGTGGCCTACGATGAGAAAGATGCGGTCGGTCGACGGTACAGAAGGCAAGACGCCAATGGTACGCCTTTCTGTATAACGGTAGATCACCAAACCTTGGAAGACCAAACGGTCACCATTAGACATCGAGATTCGATGGCTCAGGAACGTGTCGCTATTTCCGCTTTGAACGGCATCATCCATAAGGCGGTCGATATGAAGACCTGGTTAAAGAAAATGGAATAGGTTACAGGTAGTAACTTAGTTTTACGCTCCCATAATAATTTCGGTCGTTTCCTGGGTAGAAGTACCTCGGGGCATTCCCACCAAAACTGCTAGCGTTTATCAAAACGGACTGTGCGTATTTCTCATCGGTGATATTATTGATTCCGAAATCGACTCCAAACGTCAATTTTTCAAAAATCTGTTTTTGGTAGCCCATTTTTAAATGCAACAGATTAAAAGATGGGCTACGGAGCGTATTGGCATCGGTCAAGGGAATATCGTCCACGAATTGGTGGGTAAGATTGGCGTACAAACCGTTTCCAAACCTTGCTTGAAGCCCCGTATTCAGTTTGTGCTTCGGAACGCCGGTCAGCGGGTTTCCGGAATAATCTTCATTCACCTCCTCATCGATAAAGTCCACAAACCGATGGTCATTGAGTGAGTAGCTTAAGAATGGCGTAAGCTGTATCTTTTCTGAAAGCGATAGCCGATAGCGCACATCCAGATCCATACCTTGGTGTCTCGTTTTGCCTGCGTTTCTTCCAATATATTCATCATTACCCACTCGCTTCGCTACAAGCAAGTTGTTTATGGGCATCAGGTAAAATGCACATTCTATTCGTAATCGGTCATCACTGCTCTTGTGTACCACACCAAGCTCGTAATTGGTGCCGGTTTCCTGAAGAATATCAGGGTTTATTACTCCTGCGGGAGTTAAGGTTTCCTCGAGACTTGGATTTGAAAACCCACGACTCATATTGGCATATAACCGGGTAGCATTGGTGAGGTCATAGCTGAGGTCTAGGCTTGGTAAAAACAGCGTTTCGAAGTCCCTGAATGCATCGGTATTAGCGTCGCCAGTATTGAACAGATCTCTAAAATCATAGGTTGTTTTATTGATGTTCATGCCCAACTGGGCCGATAATCGTTCAGATATAGCATAGGATACCGTAGCGAAACCGTTAAACTGATGCCTGAACTCCTTATTCTTGGACAATAGGGCACCCTGTACACTTCCATTGCCGTTATTTTGTTGGTAAAGGTTTTCAAACGTTCCCCAATGGTACTCGTCTTTGTACAGTTCACCCCCTATCGTGTAGGATATGGTTTTGGCAGCAATGGGAAGGGTTCCTGAAAACAGGGTCCTAAATCCAAAACCGTTGGTGAACTCATCTAGAATATTAAAGGGGCGAGGCTCGTAATGGTCCAAATAGGTGTAGAAAAGGCTAGTGCTGTTTTTGAAATTAGCACTGGCGGTATAGGTATGCGAAAGGCCGATAAGCGTATAGTTGTTATCCTCAAAACCTTTGGATGCATTCCAGGTAAATGCCGCCTGGGTGGGGTCTTCATCAAAATCGGCTTGATCGATAGAGCTTGCGATCTGTGCCGAATAATCGATATGGTTTACGAGCAGTCCCAGTTCGCTTTTATCGGATATTTTGTAAATGGAATTCAGTAAAATACCGTCACGTTCGAACCTGTTGTTTTCACGATATCCTTCAATTTCTAAATGCCCGTACTGTAAGGTCAGGTACAAACGTTCTTGGGTATGGGTAAATCCTAGACTGTTTTTGAAGAGACCGTACGAACCTATGGTCGTGGAATTCGAGATTTTGGTAGGTTGATCGCTAAGTTGTTTTGTGTTTAGAATGATGGCACCTCCCAAGTTTGTTCCAAAGCCCGTTCCTTTTGGTCCCTTTATGATTTCAACCGAGGTAAGGTTTTCTAAGTCATACGCTTCAATGGTGGAAAAACCGGTACCGTCCGTTACCGGAATATTATTGTAGTACAGGCGTAGCTTGTCCGTTCCGAAAGGCGTTCTGGAACCCACTCCGCGTATCGTAATTCTATTGGTGTTCAGTGCTCCCGATAAGGCATACACGCCAGAAACCTGATTAATGGAAGCAATAAAATCTACGGGACTGTAATTTTTAAAAACCTCGGCCCCAATGATTTGGGAGGGTACGATGCCGATAGCATTCTTTGCGGTCAGGGTATCCACAACTATGACCTCATTCAGCTGGGTTACGCTATCTTGTTGGGTGATGGTCTGCCCAAAAAAAGAGTGGGAAGAAGAAATTAAAAGAAGGCTAAGAAGCAATTTTTTCATGGGGAGGAAT
>JBARCC010000373.1:0-2067 GCA_049793635.1 Maribacter sp.
GAGACATTGCCCCTTAGCGTATTTATTTCCCCGTTATGGCACATGTACCTGAACGGCTGCGCCAAATCCCAGGTTGGGAAGGTATTCGTTGAGAATCGTTGATGTACCAAGGCCAATCGGGTGACCACCCTAGAATCCATTAAGTCCGAATAATAAAGACTGATGTCCAATGGCATCAGTAAGCCCTTGAAAATTATGATTTTCGTAGATAGGCTGGGAACGTAGAAAAATTTACTCTCCGATAATTTTGATTTGATAATGGTATGCTCCGTAACTTTTCTGGCAATGAATAATTTCAGGTTAAAGTCAAAATAGCTTTGCTCAGGATTTTCTTTTGCAACAAAGATCTGTTTTACGAAGGGTTCAGTTTCAGCGGCAATTCTACCTGGAACGGACCGGTTTACGGGAACATCCCTCCAGCCCAGCAAGTGGAGACCTTGTTTTTTGATGTTCTCCTCAAATACGGAAATACAGAAATCTCGCTGATTGGTTCTTTGGGGAAAGAAAATATTGCCGACTGCATAATCCCCTACACGAGGAAGTTCGAAGTTGCACACCGCCTGAAAGAAATCATGGGGAACATCGATTAATATTCCTGCACCATCACCCGTTTTCCCATCGGCACTAACGGCCCCTCTATGTTCCAAACGTTCTAATATTTCCAATGCCTTATGGATGATATCATTCGATTTTTTCCCTTTGAGGCTGCAGATAAATCCGGCCCCGCAGTTATCGTGTTCAAATTCTGGTAGATATAATCCTTGTTTCTTCAGTGTCATGTTGCGGTATTTCTTCAAAAATATCAAATTATATGCGTTATTTTCAGTGATTTCAATCGAATCATTTAAAATATTCAGTGATTCAATTAAAAGAATAAAAAATCTATAATTGCCTAATATTAACTACCTGAAATTATCAGATTGATAAAAGGGGGGTGTTATTTACCGGGTCGAATAAGAAATAAGGGGGTGAATGTATAAAAACGTAACTATTAACCCATTACACCCTCAGCTGCAATGGGTCGAATTCTAAAATATAGTTGTATGAGCAATATTACCCTATAAAATGAAGGGTGTGGCGTTGCAATCATTACTTTATTTGAGAATACTTCGGGATATAACGATTTTTTGAATCTCGGAGGTGCCCTCGTAAATCTGGGTGATTTTGGCATCACGCATTAGGCGCTCTACATGATAGTCCTTCACGAAACCGTTGCCGCCATGAATCTGAACGGCTTCCACGGTGGTCTCCATGGCAACTTTTGAGGCATATAACTTGGCCATTGCCCCAGATAGGTCATAATCGTCGCCATTATCCTTATCAAGGGCCGATTGATACACCAACAAGCGAGCGGCCTGTATTTCGGTATGCATATCGGCTAATTTAAAGGCTATGGCCTGGTGATTGCTTATTTCTGTGCCAAATGCTTTACGCTCCTTTGAATATTTCAAGGCCATTTCGTAAGCTCCCGCTGCAATTCCCAAAGCTTGGGCGGCAATACCGATACGGCCTCCGGCCAATGTTTTCATCGCAAATTTGAATCCGATGCCATCTTCCCCTATCCTGTTTTCCTTTGGTACTTTTACATCGTTAAAAATTAAGGAGTGGGTGTCGCTTCCACGTATGCCCAATTTGTTCTCTTTTGGACCAATTTCAAAACCTTCGGCTCCTTTTTCAACAATAAGGGCATTGATGCCACGGTGTTTTTTCTCCCTATCGGTCTGGGCGATGACCAAATATACCGTTGCGGAACTACCATTGGTAATCCAATTTTTGGTTCCATTCAAAATATAGTGATCTCCTTTATCGATCGCCGTGGTTTTTTGCGAGGTCGCGTCACTACCGGCTTCTGGTTCAGAAAGACAGAACGCCCCTATAATTTCCCCCGTCGCCAATCTGGTCAGGTATTTTTCCTTTTGCGCTTCGGTACCATACTGTTCAAGTCCCCAACAAACCAGTGAGTTGTTAACGGATACAATGACGGAGGTCGATGCATCTATTTTCGATAATTCCTCCATGGCCAACACATAGGATAAGGTGTCAAGACCGCTTCCACCATATTTAGGG
>JBARCC010000374.1:0-2478 GCA_049793635.1 Maribacter sp.
CAAAAAGAGTATACCTATAATTATTTACGTAGAGATGATTTTGAGCTCATGCCATTTTCCAATATTGGCCAGGCCTATAATGCTCTTGGTATTGATTTCGAAAGAAATAGTATCTATCCGAATTTAGGGGCAATGGCGAAGGATGAGAAGTATTTGGAAAAGGAGCAAATTGTGTACTATAACGTTCCAACTCCGATGACGGAGTTATTTTTTAAGACCACCCTGGAGGAAGGTCAGTTGTTGGATGCTAATTTGACGTTCAATACCTCGAGAAGGCTCAATTTTTCAATTGGCTATATCGGGCACCGTTCTTTGGGGAAGTATAATTTTAGCCAAATTCAATCGGGTAATTTTACGACTACCACCAACTACCTTTCTAAAAATGAACGGTATGCCCTTAGGGCCCACATTGCTGCGCAAAATATTGATTCTCAAGAAAACGGCGGACTATCGAATAAAGTCGCTCAGTTCGAATCTGGGAATCCCGACTTTACCAATCGGCCAAGGGTCGATGTATTCCTTACTAATGCAGATAACAAGATACTGGGAAAACGCTATTATCTTGACCAGACATTTAAGGTCGTAAGAAAACAAATGGATTCTTCACGGGTCGATAAAACCTCCCTGTCAATGGGTCACGTTTTCGAATATGAGACAAAGTACTATCAATTCGTACAAACTCCCAGCAATACTTTTTTTGGAAGTTCATTTCTAACAGATGTGAATGACAAGGCAATATTGAAAACCTTTTACAATGAGGTCAATGCGGAATTCTACAATAGAACGTTAGGGAGGGTAACGGGAGGCATTAATATCTATAATTATAATTATTATTTTAATAGCAGACTCATTACTGAAACCGGTATGGTGATTCCAAACCAATTAACAGGGACGGAATTTGCCCTGACCGGAAAATACTCGAAAACCATAGGGGGTCTAAAGGTGGATGCCAAGGTAAATTACAACCTTTCTGGCACCCTTACGGGAAATCTGCTCGATGCCTCTGCGGGATATGCCATTGATAAAGACAATAGGGTGAAATTTTCGGTTCATACTTCGTCACGAATGCCCAATTTCAACTATCTGTTATATCAAAGTGACTATTCGAATTACAATTGGGACAATACGGGCACGTTTGAAAAGGAAAGGATAAGTTCATTGAAAGGAGAGATCAATACCGCCAAGTTCGGTAATTTGATGGTAAAGTACAGCAATTTGGATAACTACACCTATTTCAATACAGTTACCGATGAAGAACTTACCGAGAGCAATATCAATGCATTTATTCAACCTTTACAAGAAGCAAATGCAATCACCTATTTCAAGGTAAAGTATGAAAAAGAGTTTAAGGTAGGTATGTTCGCCCTCAACAATACCGTCATGTATCAAAATGTCTCGCAGGATAGTGAAGTACTCAATGTGCCTGAGGTCGTAACCAGGAATACCCTTTACTTTTCTTCGGATGTTTTTAAAAAGGCGATGTACTTGCAAACAGGAATTACCTTTAAATATTTCACGGGTTACACTATGAATGGGTATAATCCACTATTGGGGGAATTCTATATTCAGAATACGGAAGAACTGGGGGGGTATCCATTGCTTGATTTTTTTATCAATGCAAGAATAAAACAGACCCGTATTTATTTGAAAGCTGAACATTTCAATGCTTCTTTCTCGGGATATGATTATTACGCGGCGCCCAATTACCCTTATCGAGATTTTGTAATTAGGTTTGGCCTGGTTTGGAATTTCTTTTCTTAACCGAAACCTCTCTTTTTGTAATTGGCTGATAGTATAGGGGATAGGATAAAGGTTTTGCATCTCTATAGATTTAAATGGCTGGAATACAATGGGTTATGATTTTAATCAATAAAATCAAAGAGGTTAAAAATGTAAAATTCAGTAAATCAACACACTATAGGTTTTCTTATAAAATTTTTAAAAAAATATATAAAATTCCCTTGTCGATTTAGAAAATGGTTTTACATTTGCAGCCCGTTAACGCGGAAGGGTTTCGGTCCTTGTGGGTCGGGGGAAGGTTCATTTGGATGTTGTTTTTCGGCCCTTGGAAAAAAGATTCATTTTTTTTCCGTAAAAAAGTTGCCGGGTTTAAAAACAGTCGTATATTTGCACCCGCTTAGGGAGACACCTAAGGGAAAAGGGGCCGGGGGACGGTAACGTCGGAAGGCCTTTTTAAGGAGTTCATTGAAATATTGTGGAGATAAGAATCGAGGACGGGTGAGGACCTGTCCGAGAGGAACAAGAATTAAGGAAACATAACAATACCATATGTATGTCCGGTCTAGGCCGGGTGTACGGAAAGGAATTGAATCGAGAGTCGGGGCCGGGAAAGGAACTAGCTTCGTTGGGACGAATATTTACAGAACAACGATGAAGAGTTTGATCCTGGCTCAGGATGAACGCTAGCGGCAGGCCTAACACATGCAAGTCGAGGGGTAACGGGGAGCTTGCTCCGCC
>JBARCC010000375.1:0-2416 GCA_049793635.1 Maribacter sp.
TTTTAAGTGGATTGCTCATTTTACTACTGATTATTTTCTTGTTCGGAATCTTAGGTTGGTTTTTTGAACGCAAGGCCAATCCTATGGTTTTTAGAGAGGGCAGTAAAGGCTTGTGGGATGGGGTCTGGTGGTCTGCGGTTACACTGACAACGGTAGGATATGGGGATAAAGCTCCTGTAACCCGCTCTGGAAAAATCACCGCCTTACTGTTGATGTTCGGAGGGCTGCTGTTCATATCGGGGCTCACGGCAAGCATTGCCTCTAGCTTGACCGTAAACCAATTGACCAACAACCCCGATGGTTTCAATGAATTCAAGGATCGACAAGTAGGGACCATAGCCAACTCGGGAACGGAGACGTTCTTATCCGAACATTTCTTTAGGAATATCAATGCATACCCCTCAGTGAATCCTGGTTTGGTGGATTTGAAAAAAGGAAGGATCAAAGCATTTCTGTATGATGAACCTATCTTGAAATATGCCATTCGAAAAGACTCTACCTTGCACACCTTAGAGTTGCTCCCCGTCAAATTCGATGTTCAATTCTACGCTTTTGCCCTCCCAAAATCGCATGTAGAATTGGAACAATTGATTTCGCAGCGCATCCTCGAAATTATAGAGACCGAAGAGTGGGATATTGTTTTGAATGAATATGGTTTGGCGGAATTTTAGCCTCTTCGTCGTTCCAGTAAAACCAGCATCATCAACCCCAATACGATGATATCATCATCGATACCATCGAGTTTTTTAATCTCACTTACCTTAAAACGACGTCCTAGCAGTGATTTTTCCTTAGATAAACGCATTCCGGTTTTGTTTTGGGTATTCAGCTCTAAATAAGAAGCATTCAGGAAAAGACCTGTAAAAAAATCAAGAATTGATATTGAATCCACTACACCATCAAGAACCTTGACCCAGACATTTTCTTCCCGAATCGTGTATTTCAAGTGCTTTTGCACATCAAAGATTTCATAATGCGCCTTCCAAAGTGAGGCCCATCCTTTACGGTCTATTTTACCGAGTTCCTTTCCGTACGAATCCGAAAAGGAGTAGCGTGCAGAAATATCGATCCATCGTTCCGCCTTGATATTGTATAGTAATTTTGTTTTATTCGATAATCGAAATTTAAAAGCTAGGACGCCTGCCTACCGGACAGGTGCACTTGCGTAAAATAAAATATCAAAATCTTTTGAATGTCTCGTGGGCTTGCCCCAAGGTAATTGCTCTTTTGACTTTGTGCAACAACCCTTGTACCTCGTACTTCGTATTTTAAGACTAGGTAATGACGATTAGAAAACTATGCTGCGTTAATGGTAGCTTATTTAGATGCACTGACTTCTCCCATAGAAATGGTCATAGGGCCAAAAGAGTGGGAGGTGGGCAAAAGCGCTCCGCTTTCTGTTTTTTTCCAACCTTCCCACGTGGCTTCAAGACCTCCAATGGGAATGATGTTCACCCACATCTTAAAGCTTTTCGGAATACCACTGGGCTCAATAATCCATAGATAGGAATCACCAGGGGTATCTCCACCTTGGGTATAGGTGACCAAAAGGGCTTCCGAACCATCGTTTTGGGTTACTAAATACCGTTCGGTACCCTTGTCAAATACCTTGTATGGGGCGACCAGCCAAAAGGAATCATTATTGAAATAGCTTTGCGCAGTCTCGATAAGCGGCAGTGTTTCGTCATAAGACAATCGTTCACCATCTTTAAAGGCTATACTAGAATCTGGAGTGATAAGGTCAAGCATCACTTCATATTCGTCCCAAGAAACAGAAACCTTTTCTTTGGTTCGATTCCATAAATAACGGTGACTTTCGTCCCTGAACGACCATGCTATATGTTTGGTGTTTTGATACTGCTCGCTTCCTAGGGCATCTAGCATTCTATAGGCCAAAGCATCTGCCTCGGGCCCCGATTCGCCTGCCGGCAGGGGTTCGTTATAAATGTAATACAACACTCCGAATGCTACGATTCCGACCAGTATCAAAAAGCCAAGAAACTTCATTATTTTTCGAATCATACCTCTTCATTGTTTAACCGTAGTGTCCGGTAAAGATAAAAGACCACTGCGCTTCAAGAGTGTAGAAAAACGACTTTTTTTAGTATTACCCTAAAAAGTAGCGTTACATCGAACCTTGAGCATAAAAAAACAATGTATGGATTTTGGATAAAAAGGAAGGACCACTCATGCCCTGACAATCATGATTTAAGCAAATGGCGATTAGCGCTTAAATGGAAACGGTTTCCCAAAACCCTCATGTTCTAATCAATATATCTTCAACCCTCTACCTTTTGACCCTGACCCTTATTCTCCACCATTAACCAGAAGCTAGGAATTTAAACCGTTCCCCATCAGACTAGCGGTCTTAAGCTTGAACTTAATTTTGAATTTGAATTTGAGTTTGTACTATAAC
>JBARCC010000376.1:0-1610 GCA_049793635.1 Maribacter sp.
TCTATTATACCGTAAAAATTGGATAGATACTGTGCAATGGCATTATGAGGATATTATACGAGACCCTACTATTCGGCCTGATGATGCTTTGGTTTTGAAACGCAAAATTGATGCGAGTAACCAAGACCGAACCGATTTGGTGGAGTTTATCGATAGTTATTTTTTAAATAAATACCGAACGGTAGAAACAAAGGCGAATGCTACTTTAAACACCGAAAGCCCTGCCTGGGCAATCGACCGTTTATCCATATTAGCACTTAAGATCTACCACATGACGCTGGAAACCGATCGAAGCGATGCTTCAAATGAGCATACACGTAAATGCAAAGAAAAGCTAGCGGTTCTTCTAGAGCAAAAAAAGGACCTCTCTATGGCAATTGATCAATTACTGGTGGATATTGAAAGTGGCAACAAATACATGAAGGTCTATAAACAAATGAAGATGTACAACGATGAGGAACTAAACCCCATCCTTCGTGGAAAAAAATAGGGAAACCCATATTCTAGTTATACGACTCTCAGCAATGGGTGATGTCGCTATGACCGTACCAGTACTGCTCGGTATACTCAAAAAATACCCGAACACGAAAATTACGATGCTTACGAAACCCTTTTATGCGCCCATTTTTTGGGGAATAAAGAACGTAACGGTACACGCTGCCGATGTGAACGGAAAACATAAGGGCGTATTCGGGCTTTGGCGCCTATTTAAGAGTTTGAAACGTCTTCATGTAGACGGTGTTGCCGACCTTCATAACGTGTTACGAAGTACGTTATTGAAATTTTTTTTCAAGCTCACAAAAGTACAATTCGTACAATTGGATAAGGGCAGGGAGGAGAAAAAAAGCCTTACGGATCCAAAAAGGGGAGCGCTAAAGCCCTTGAAGACCACCTTCGAACGATATGCCGAAGTAGTCGAACATTTAGGACTACCTATAGCTGCCGAAGATATGGATAGGTTGCCCAAACGTAGTATTCCTGAACATCTAAAAGAAATTTATATCCCATCGGAGAAAATACTTATTGGAATAGCACCCTTTGCAGCATTCGAGGCAAAAATGTATCCTTTGCATTTAATGGAGGTAGTCCTTAATGAATTGGACCAGACCGGTCGGTATAAAATAATTCTATTTGGAGGAGGTCCACAGGAAGCTGCCTTTCTTGAAAATTGGGAAAAAAAGTTTACAAATGTTTCTAACGTTGCAGGTAAACTTTCGTTTTCAGAGGAGTTGGCGCTAATATCGAATTTAAGGCTAATGTTGGCCATGGACAGCGGTAACGCCCATTTAGCGGCACTGTATGGAGTGCCTACAGTGACCTTATGGGGAGTAACCCATCCGTACGCCGGTTTTTACCCTTTCGGGCAGCCAGAAAGCAACGCAATACTATCGGATAGGTCGATGTATCCCCGTATTCCTACGAGCATATACGGGAATAAGTATCCCGCCGGTTATGGAGCCGTCATGGATACGATAGAACCCATGGTCGTTAGGGATAAAATTCTTGAGGTACTTGAGCATTCGGTGTAGCATAATAGAATTTTTTAATGGGTTATTGATTTTGCTTCTAAACTTTTGAAGTAATGACGTAACTGCGACATAAACCTGTAT
>JBARCC010000377.1:0-1993 GCA_049793635.1 Maribacter sp.
GTGTTGTGGCGACCCGACCTCAAATTGACTTGGGAAGATTTTAAAGGTACTGTACCTGCAGGGTCTACGGCGGCGGCCACTACTGCGAGCGGCATTAGCTATGACTTTTCTACGGAGTATACGGGAGACAAAATGCACGTGAATTTTAGGGTATTTTCTTTTTTTTACCCTGAAAAATCATGGTATCGTCCAAAAATCTGTACCGATGTGACGCTTTTACACGAACAGCTTCATTTCGACATTACCGAGGTATATACCCGTAAGATGAGGGAACAGCTCGAACAGACAACCTTCACCAAAAATGTAAAGGAGGAAGTGAGGTCCATTTACAAGAAAATCTTGCGCCAGCTCAACGATTTTCAGAATAAATACGATTCGGAAACGAACTACTCCAGGAATTTTCCCGTTCAGGAGCGGTGGGTCAAGGAAATCGAAAAAGCCTTACAGAACTGATATTCCCTATACATTCAATCTATAAAATAGATCAGATGTTTGCCAAGTGATTGTTCAAATTTTTATTTACCATCGACCATCGACCAACCTCTAGTTCACTAACGCACTAGTTCCCTTTCCGCTAAACATCGCAAATCGACACTCCTTGCTTCAAGGCCGCCAGTTTATCTTCCCAAGAGGGCACAAACTCTTGGGCAACATGGCCCTTATAACCGGTCGCTAAAATAGCCTTCATTACCGCAGGGTAAAAAATTTCCTGCGATGCATCGATTTCATGACGGCCAGGATTTCCACCGGTATGGTAATGGCCGTAATAATGATGGTAATCTTGAATATTTCTAATGATATCCCCTTCCATAATCTGCATATGGTAAATATCGTAGAGCAATTTAAAATGTTCGGAACCTATGGCCTCACAAAGAGACACTCCCCATTCGGAGGTATCGCACATATAATCTTTGTGGTCGACCTTACTGTTCAGAAGTTCCATCTGTATGACCACGCCGTACTGCTCGGCAAAAGGCATAATCTGTTTAAGGCCCTTCGCACAATTTCGAAGTCCGACCATATCGTCCATACCATTTCTATTGCCACTAAAACAGATAAGGTTCTTAAAACCTGCCTCGGCCACTAGCGGAATGACCCTTTTGTAATCGGCAATAAGTTCTTCGTGTAGTTTTGGGTCGTTCCAACCTTCTAAAATGCCCTTACCGGCACCCCAGCACATCGCCGCATTGATGTTGTACTTTTTCAACAAGGGAAATTCATCAGGTCCTACCAGATCGATGGAGCGGATATCCATTGCCACCAATTCTTTAAGAAAATCCTCAAAAGGGATGGAACCATAGCACCAATAACAAACGCTATGGTTAATATTGTAGTTCAATTTTTCGTTTTTGGCAAATGGGGGACGATTGGATGCGGTAGCGGCCGTAGTAACGAATCCCGCGGCGGCGGCGGCTGAGGTACCTATAAAATTTCTTCTTTTCATTCGGATGGAGTTGATGATTGCTTAAAGATAATTTTTTAGTTTTAAAAATGGAAATAAAACCAGACAGGCAAAAATTGATAGAGTTGGCCCATTACCGAATGCCCTTTGGGAAGTACAAAGGCAGGTATCTGGTAGATCTACCCGAATCGTACCTCATATGGTTTCAGCAAAAAGGATTTCCCGATGGTAAATTGGGAGATTTATTACGGTCTATGCTGGAAATTAAAACAAACAGCCTAGAATCCTTAATTCGGAAAATACAAAAACATTTTCCAAAGGAAAGTCTTTAAGTTCTAACCTCAAGTAGTAACTTTGTGTCCCGTAACATAGAATTCTACACATGGCACAAACCAAATACATCTTCGTTACGGGAGGCGTTACTTCATCATTAGGAAAAGGCATTATTGCGGCTTCCTTGGCGAAATTACTACAGTCTCGCGGCTACAAAACCACCATTCAAAAACTGGATCCCGACATCAACGTAGACCCAGGTACCTTGAACCCTTACGAACCCGGTGAATGCTATGTGACCGATGATGGTGCCGAGAC
>JBARCC010000378.1:0-3542 GCA_049793635.1 Maribacter sp.
TGAATAAGGCCAAATTTACTGGGAGGTAGTATTTTATGCTTGGCACGATCATCTTTCATTTCATCCCTAAGATGTTCGAAAAGCCTTTTTCTGTGCTGTGACTTTACCATATCGATAAAATCTACAACAATAATACCGCCCATGTCACGAAGACGCAATTGACGTGCTATTTCCGAGGCTGCCAGAAGATTAACTTCTAAGGCCGTGTCCTCTTGGTTTTTAGCTTTATTGGATCGGTTGCCACTGTTCACGTCAACGACGTGTAGCGCTTCGGTGTGCTCTATAATTAAATAGGCCCCTTTGCTCATGGCTGCCGTACGCCCGAAAGATGTTTTGATCTGTCTTTCGATACCGAATTTTTCAAAAATCGGCACATTGGTGTCGTAGTGCTTTACGATGCTCTCTTTATCTGGAGCTATCTCGGCCACATACTCTTTTATTTCATTGAATAACGTGGCATCGTCAACATGAATACCCGTATAACTGTCATTGAATACATCCCTTAAAATAGAGGATGCCCTGTTCAGTTCTACGAACACTTTTGATGGCGTTGGAGCACGAAATAATTTTTTACACATTGCTGTCCATTTGTTCAGCAAATTTTCTAGATCTTTGTCAAGTTCCGCAACTTTTTGCCCTTCGGCAACCGTTCTGATAATAACACCGAACCCTTTGGGTTTGATACTCTTTACCAGTCTTTTCAACCTATCTTTCTCTTCTTTGCTCTCTATTTTTTGAGAAACGGAAACGCGGTCGGAGAAAGGGACCATTACTAAAAAGCGCCCGGCTATCGATAGCTCGGAGCTTATTCTTGGTCCTTTGGTGGAGATGGGTTCTTTAACGATTTGCACCAATAAAGATTGGTTAGCTTTGATGACATCGGTAATTACACCGTTCTTGTCAATATCGGTATCAAAAGGAAAGTTTTTTAAGGAGTAGTCCTTTAACTTTCCAGAACTCACTTGTCTGATGAACTTTAGCATGGTAGACAGTTGTGGGCCAAGGTCATGATAATGCAAAAATGCATCTTTTTCATACCCTACGTTGACGAACGCAGCGTTGAGACCGGTCACCGGTTTTCTGATTTTGGCAAGAAAAATATCGCCAACAGAGAAATCGTTACTGTTTTCTTCCTTATGCAGTTCAGTGAGTTTTCCGTCCTTTAGTAAGGCAAAGTCAACGGCTTGGGAACTAGATCTTACGATTAATTCTCTATTCACCTGAATATATTTTTAGTCTTCCCTATAGTATGGAATGGGGAAGAACTGATTAAACAATACTTGAAGCAGACGCTGGGCATCTGCCGAAATTCGCCTGAGGAATTTCTATGTCAATGAACATTAAAAAGAAAAAGTAGTTAAAAAACTACTTTTTCTTGTGTCTGTTAGCTCTCCTACGCTTTTTGCGCTTGTGTGTCGCTACCTTATGTCTTTTACGTTTCTTACCACTCGGCATAAAATTCTTTTTTTAGATTAATTATTTAACGTGTACGTTACTTTTAACTCCTTCTACAAATACTTTCGCCGGTTTAAAGGCGGGTATATTGTGTGCTGGTATTTTTATGGTCGTGTTCTTAGAAATGTTACGGCCTGTCTTTTCGGCCCTTGTTTTAATGATAAAACTTCCAAAACCTCTAAGGTAAACATTATCACCGCTTTCCAAGGAGGTTTTCACCTCTTCCATAAAGGATTCAACTGTAGCTTGTACATCTCCTTTTTCAATTCCCAGTTTATCTGAGATTTTCGATACAATTTCCGCTTTCGTCATCTTTCAATATTAGATTTTCTGTATGTTTTTTCGGGTTGCAAATATATAAATTAAATTCAATCTTTCTTTCCAATGAACTAATTTTAAGTGTTTAAACTGCTACTTTTATCACTTAGTATCAAAGAGCATGTCGTTTTCACATAAAATTTTGGGGTGGTATTATGAAAATAAACGGGCGCTGCCTTGGCGTGAAACCACCGACCCTTATAAAATTTGGCTTTCAGAAATCATTTTACAACAAACAAGGGTCGCTCAAGGAACACCCTATTACCTGCGTTTCGTAGAGGCATTTCCGACCGTGACCCATTTGGCCAACGCGAAAGAGGAGGAGGTCCTGAAATTATGGCAAGGGCTGGGGTACTATTCCAGAGCCAGAAACCTACATACCGCCGCAAAAATGGTAGTGAATACCTATAATGGGGACTTTCCGAATACCTATAAAGAATTATTGAACCTGAAGGGTGTTGGCGATTATACGGCCAGTGCCATTTCTTCGATAAGTTTCGGCGAGCCCCAAGCGGTAGTCGATGGTAACGTGTACAGGGTGCTTGGCCGCTATTTCGGGATCGACATACCCGTAAACTCATCCGAAGGGATACGTTACTTTAGAACCTTGGCGCAAGAAGTGATGGATGAAAGCAAGGCCAGGGACTATAACCAAGGGATCATGGAATTCGGTGCCATGCACTGTAAACCGAAAAATCCTTACTGCTTGCATTGTCCCTTGAACGAGAGCTGCGTGGCGCTGCAAAAAGGAGATGTAGACCAACTGCCCGTAAAAATAAAGAAAACAAAAATACGGAATCGTTATTTCAACTATTTGGTGCCCATTGCTGAGGATGCTTCTGGCCAAGTCTTCACAAGCCTTCGGCAACGTAAAGGACGCGGAATTTGGCAAAACCTATGGGAATTTCCCTTACTTGAATCCGAAACGAATCTAGATGGTGAAGCCATCGATATTCAATATAAGTCGGTATTAAAGAATTTCGAGGCCTATGAAATCATCAGTTTTAATGAAAAACCCATCGTACATAAATTATCGCACCAAAATTTACACACCACATTCTGGATTTTAAAGACCAAGGGTCAAATAGAAGATAAAATACCTTTTCAAAGCCTTATCGATTTTCCTGTGCCCGTTTTAATCGCCGAGTTTATAAAAGCGTATAAAATTTAGTACTTTTGATATTAATACATGAAGATTATGAGTGGTACGTTAAATAAGGTAATGTTGATCGGGCATTTGGGCGATGAAGTGAAAATGCACTATTTTGAAGGCGGGGGCAGTATCGGGAGATTTCCCATCGCTACCAACGAAACGTACACCAATAAAACTACCGGTGAACGCGTGACCAATACAGATTGGCATAATATTGTGGTACGCAACAAAGCGGCCGAGATTTGCGAAAAATACCTAAGCAAAGGCGATAAGGTGTATGTGGAGGGTAGATTAAAGAATAGGCAATGGCAAGGTGAGGATGGGAATACACGGTACACCACAGAAGTGCACGTACAGGAGTTTACCTTTTTGACAACCAAGAAAGAGAGTATGGCCAGCACGGGTGAAGCGTCTCCGCAATCCCAGAGTACGAGTGGGGATCAAAGGACTCCGCCAAAAGAATCTGCACCTCTTGGTCAAATGCCAGAGGATGACCTTCCCTTCTAATCATAACATAAACAGGAACTATTGGACCTAGACCCTTTTCCGTTTTTAATGACTTTTTTGTTCGTAAGCGGGGTGTTTGCAATGAACATTATTGGTTTGTTCGTACTCC
>JBARCC010000379.1:0-2410 GCA_049793635.1 Maribacter sp.
CGCCCAAGGCATTCAAATAACAAATGATCAGGCCTTTTTTGCCGTCCAATATGCCCAATCTTAAGATATAGTGATTGAAGAATTTATAAAAGGGTCTGAATATAAAATGGTACAGATTGGGATCATAGTTTTTCTCAAGTTCCTCCGAGGCTTTCATTTGGCCATATTTGATCATTTTTCCTTTGTAATCATCGTAGTCGTTGTAAGAATAGTGTATCAGTTTGTGTTTCAGGACACCGATTTCACCATCCACGTTCAACGTTTCGTGTACGATTCGATTGGTCGAAAAAGAAACTTTACTTTTTCTAAATAGCCTAAAATTCTTATCGCTTTGCCATCCGCTGAACCGTAATATGCTGTCGTTGAACATGAAGGTACGGTAGAAAAAATAGGCATCGGCTGGTGTATCGGCGTTCACTGTATTTAAAATTTCAATTTTCAAGGGTTCCGTCAAACGCTCATCGGCATCCATAAAAAGTACCCAATCGTTCGTAGCTTGAGACATGGCGAACGACTTTTGATCGGTATAATTTAAAAATGGACGTTGTATCAATTTGACCCTTGCGTTGTTCTTGATCTGTTGTAAGGTGCCATCTGTACTAAAGGAATCTACGACAATAATCTCATCGGCGAACGCTACATTTTCCAGAACGGCATCGATATGTAAGATTTCGTTGAACGTAATGAGAACGGCAGATATTTTATTGAGATTTTCAGGGTCCTTGGATTGAAGCGCTTTAGGGCTCAAAAATTGTATTGCGGTAGGTATGGTTATGGGGTTTCTAAATGATTTCAGGGTCCAGTAACCAAGTTTTTTCCTGATCTTATACTTTCTGATCAGGTCGATCGGTTTTGGCTTTAATCGTGATTTGTCCTTTGCTAAAAATAACAAGGCTGCGTCGATGACCCTTTCGGCCGATTTACCGTCCGTGTAAGGGTGGGACGCCATAGCATATTCCCGTATACGTTCAAGAAGTTCGGGCGGTTCGGTTAGGGCGTATGCAATGCCTGATTCAATATTGGAAACTTCCGTGATATTGATATAACTGGGTAATGGCATATTGTTCCTAAACGTGACCACCGGTTTTATTTGAAGTAGATATTCGATCAACGCCGAGGAAGTATCGCACAACATCACATCCGATTTTTTAAATAATGGCACGAGGTCGGTCGTATCGTGGTAGGTAAGATTACCATTCTGCAAAGTTTTGAATTTGGCTCCTATTTCTGGATCTAAAATGGGATGCAATACGACGTCGAAGTGCCATTTTCCTAGTTCGGAGAGTCTTCCTAACTCCGTAACCACTTCGTCGTTCAGGGCAAGACTGTATTTTTTCGTAAATGTAGATGATACCAAAATATGAGGCTTCCCATTTCTATTTCTTGGCGTTAAAGGAAACAAGCTATCCATTTTGGACCATCCCGTTTCTACGACCTCAAAATGGTTCATTTTCGCACTCTTTGCTTGGAAAATTTCTGTCGAGGTCGGGCCTTGGGTACAATAGAGGTCAAAGAAATTACGGATTACGAATTGATCTATCCCTTTGCGCTTATTGGCGGGGAATCCGTGAAATAACTGTACTTTGATACCCGGAATAAAATCGGCAACGTAGTCGGTTGCCGTAAGCACGACATGGGGGCTATATGCAACAGCTTCTTGGATGGGTAAAATAACTTCGCCATGCGTAAATTTAAGTTTTGTGTTTTTATCTTCAACGAACCATTTCACTTCCATCCCCCTTTTCAATAGTTCCTTTTCTAAAGGTTTGCAGATGGGAATGCTGTAAGGATAAGTGATATAAAGTAGAAAACGTAAAACCAATTGAAAATTACTTTTAGAACCGTAAAAGTAGGATTAAAATGAATGTGTTCGAACGCTCTACCTATTCTTTTCGATTTGAAAACGAATGCAGGCCGGCAATGATTGAACGGGAACGGGATGAATATTCTTCTTTTGACGAACCGATAGAACTATCTTATTTTTAATTGCTTTGTTGGGGTATGGTCTCTAAATTGGTTTTACCCTGAATATCGCACAGTCTTTTTAATTCCGAATAGCGCTCCCAGTCGCTTAAAGCATTGAGGTAGCATACGGTAATCCCTTTTCGCCCATCTAAAAAGCCCAATCTTATAAGGTAATTGTATAAAAAAGTAAACGTAGGTTTTAAAAGCAATGCGAAAATGGTGAACGATTTATTGTCGTTGATCGCCTCTTTCGCTTTTAACCGACCATATTGCAACATCTTACCTTTATAATTATCGAAATTTCGATAACAGTAATGGATTAGTTTTGATTTTAGTATCCCAGAAGTACCCTCCACTTCTAGGGTTTCATGAACGATACGCTTTTGTGAAAACTGAACCTTACTCTTTCTGAAAAGCCTGTAATTAATATCGGTCTGCCATCCGC
>JBARCC010000380.1:0-19673 GCA_049793635.1 Maribacter sp.
ATAGAATTGGGTATGGCCCCATAAAATGCATTGCTCGATAGATTCAAGATTTTTAAAGTGGTCAACTTTCCTACGCTCTCTGGTATTTCTCCCGTTAAAAAATTATTGAATACCGAAAGCTCCACCAATTTTGACAAAGCCCCTATCCCTGTAGGAAGCGCTCCGTTTAATCTGTTCATCTCTAATTTTAATACCTGCAACTCGGTTAGGGCACTAATTTCCTGAGGCAGTTCGCCCGTAATGGAATTGAACGCCAAGTTCAACACCTGTAAATGTTCTAAATCCCCTAATTTGTGGGATAAGGGTCCCATTAAATTATTACGAAATAGATTAAGCCCTATGACCCTATCGTTTTCCACCGTAACCCCATACCAATCCGCAACCGGGGCTTTTAAATCCCATTTATGGATCCATTGGTTACCATTGGTCGATTCATGCAAATCGATCAGCGCTTTTTTCTCTTTCTTGGATATTTCTGCAAAACATATCGTGGACAGAAAAAACAAGCTGAAACTTAAACAGTATACTTTTTTCATAAGCCGAGGGTTTTAAAATTCCTTTAATTAAGAATTCTCCTACAAATTTGATTATTTAACGCTAAAAACTCAAATTTAATCGTTGAGATACCCCTTTTTGTTGCGAATACCCTTACCCATGTGGTGAATGGTCCCAAAACTGTGGTTTATAAAACCCTTAATCCATAGATTCTATGTCAATGGTAAGGGTCTCCCAATTCTGCATTAGTTTTTCGAGGGTTTTCTTCTTGGTTTGATACGTATCAAAAAAATTGGGCTTGGCTATCGTTTTATCATAATCGACCAATAGTTTATGGTCTATATCCTTGATTTCCTTTTCCAAGCTCCCGATCTTACTTTCTACAGTACTTAGTTTATTCTTTAAGGTTTTGATTTTTTTCTGATCTTCAAAAGAAGTTTCATTTTTAGGGACCTCTTTTTTGACCGTCACTACCTGTTTCTTCTCAATGGCCCTAAAGTTTTCCACTTTACGTTGTTCTAGATAAAACTCGATATCACCAAGGTACTCTTTAATCTTTTGGTCCCTGAATTCATATACCTTGTTGGTCAGGCCCTGCAAAAAGTCCCTATCATGGGAAACAAGTATCAGGGTCCCTTCAAAATTAAGACAAGCCTGCTTCAAGACATTTTTTGACTTTATATCCAAATGGTTCGTGGGTTCATCCATGACCAACACATTAAAAGGCTGTAACAGCATTTTTGCCAGTGCCAATCTATTGCGTTCACCACCCGATAAGACCTTGACATATTTCTCCACTTCATCACCCCTGAACAAAAACGAACCTAAAATATCACGTACTTTACTCCTGTTTTTCTCATTTGCGGCATCGATCATGGTGTCCAAAATGGTTTTATCGCCATCAAGATATTCAGCTTGGTTTTGAGCGAAATAACCTATCTGCACATTATGCCCTAATTTCAGGTGCCCACTATGCTCCAGTTCATTTACAATAATTTTCGCCAGGGTAGATTTTCCTTGACCGTTTTGACCCACGAATGCAGTTTTGCTATCCCTCTCGATCAAAAGACTGATATTGTCAAGAACCAAATTTTTCCCATAGGCCTTTGACAAGTGCTCCATTTCAACCACCACCTTACCCGGCGTGACGGATACAGGAAACCGAAGGCTCATCACACTATTATCATCTTCATCGACCTCAATACGTTCGATCTTATCAAGTTTTTTTATCAACGACTGCGCCATGGAAGCTTTCGTCGATTTGGCCCTGAATTTCTCTATGAGCCGCTCTGCCTGCTGAATTTCCTTCTCTTGGTTCTTTTGGGCGTTTAACTGTTGTTGTTTGATTTCGTTCCTAAGCACCAAATACTGGGTGTAGGGCTTATTATAATCGTAAATGCGCCCTAAAGAGATCTCAATGGTTCTATTGGTTACATTGTCCAAAAACATTTTATCGTGCGATACGATGACCACGGCACCCGAATAATTGTTCAAGAACTGCTCGAACCAAATGATGGATTCTATATCCAAATGGTTCGTAGGCTCATCTAACAGTAGTACATCATTGCTTTGTAGTAATAATTTGGCGAGTTCGATACGCATACGCCATCCTCCAGAAAACGTTTCGGTCTTTTTATCGAAGTCTTCCCTTCTAAATCCCAGACCCAACAATATTTTTTCAGTTTCACCTTGGTAATTGTATCCGCCCAAGATTTCATAATGATGCGATATATCGTTTAAATCTATTATCAATTGACTGTAGGACTCCGTTTCATAATCTGTTCGTTCGGCCAGCTGATGGTTGATTTCCTCAAGTTTTAGCTCCAACGCTTTTATCTGTTCGAAGGCTTGATACGCCTCGTCGAGCACCGTTCTTCCATGTACAAAGTCGATATCTTGACGAAGAAACCCAATTTTTATATCTTTTTCAACGGCGATAACACCCGTATCCAAGGCCATATCCCTATTTAGCATTTTTAATAGGGTCGATTTTCCTGCACCATTTTTACCGACAAGACCTACCCTGTTCCCGGCATTTAACCTAAACGAAATTTCTTCGAATAGGTATTCCCCACCAAAGGAGACAGAAAGGTTGTGAACGTTTAACATATATTATACTTGTAAATTAATTAAGCTACCAATTGCTGAGTGAATTCTAAACTCTTGTGAGACACACGAATCTCCCTTTGTTGAAAGATTGAAAACCGTGAAAATTGTACTTTTACCAAAAGTTTTGCAAATGTTAAAAAAAGGAAACAAAATCTACAGCATTTTAACAGGAAGTTGCCCTAGATGCCACGAGGAAACCATGTATGTCGAAAAAAATCCCTATCATCTTGGCAAAGTGTTCGAAATGAACGACCGATGTAGTTATTGTAATCTAAAATACAAAATTGAGCCTTCGTTCTTTTATGGCGCCATGTACGTAAGCTACGGCCTGGGTATTGCTTTTGCAGTAGCGGCTTTTGTCATCGCAAAACTTATTTTCAATGCCAGCCTAATTCATACCTTTATTTCCATCATTGCCACGCTGGTCGTATTTATGCCTATTATCATGAGGATTTCTAGAAATATCTGGATCAATCTCTTTGTAAATTATGATTCCACCGCAAAGAAAATGAATCCTTAACCAAGCAAGGGCGATTCGAATCTATTACTATCCATATCCTGGGGAATAGCATTATTATTTTCGATGCGATCGAACAGTATTTGTGATGCCCACGGTCCCATTAAAACCCCGTGGGAACCGAAACCGTTCAACACCCATAATCTTTCGTGCATTGGGTGACGCCCCACTAAAGGTCTTCTATCTTTCACGGTGGGGCGTACGCCCGCTTCATGGTCTACTATACGATAATCGCCCGTAAGCAGTTGCTTTACTTTAGCTTCAATCTCGTTTTTTGCCGCCTCGCTGGGCACGTTGTCCTTTTGGTGATTGTTGTATGTTGCACCCACTTTATACTGATGTTTCCCTAGGGGAATGACGAACATTGCCGATTTCAATACATTTTCCTCTTGTAGCCTATCGCTTTCTAGGGTCAAATACTCTCCTTTTGAACCTTGCATGGGCAAATACCTGAAAAAGGGATTGTTCTTTAGCCCATATCCTTCGGCAAAAATGATGTGCTTGGCCTCAAGGCCTTTATAGGCTACGCTACCTGTATTGAATTGCAACACCTCATGATCAAACATTTCCTCCCGAAGACGGTGTGTCGTGGACAACCAATGTTCGTAGGCTCCCAGCATTTTTTTAGTATTCAGGGTTGCGGTATGCAGTACCCTTCCATATCCGAATGTAGCGTTTACTTCACTATTGGTGTTCGGGATTAAATTCGTATCCAAAAAGGGGCTCAACGTTTTTCGATCGGCAGCTTCGAACCATAGGTTTTGTTCTTCCACCGAAGCGAATTTTCGCAAAACCGGCCGATCGACCAACACCTCAACCCCCAGGAATTTTTCTAGATGCTTGTAAAATTCCATGGCAATCGGCAATTGCTCATCCGCCTTCCAGGAAAGGGTAAAGCGTTTTAAGATGATGGGGTTGATGATACCGCCCGCCACTCTAGAAGCGGTTTGCGATTTTCCATTGATAACGACAAAAGATTTGCCGTTCTTTCGCAGGGTTTCACAAAACGATATCCCTGCCAGTCCTAGACCGACTACTATATATTCCAACATAGCACAAAGGTAAGTCGCCTAACGATAGGATAACAAAAAACCCGTTCATAAGAACGGGTTTTCATATTTTTGAATTGGAATTGGTTTAGGATCAATAGGCCCACATATCTTGTTCCTTGTCGCGTATAGCTTCTTTGATGCGGTTGGCCTCCAACAATTGGAACAACGCATTGTCCGCAATGTAATCATCGATGTTTCTATCTCCCTGCACATTGTCCTCTTTATAGATCACCGCATCAAAACGTCTTGCATTCAACAACATGTCGAAGGAGATGGGCTGCGCTGAATTCTGTTGATTAAAGACTTTTGCCTCATGCAAAATTTTACGGGCGTCTGGGTACCAGACCCAAAAAAGCTCTACTTTATCAGGATTTTCATCATCCATAAAGTTTACGTCCGGTGCAACCGGTGCGATGCCTAGCAATCTATATTTCAATTCACCTTGTCTTTTATCGAAATACCACATTCCTTTAATATGGTATTCCTCAATTTGACCTGCTGTGATACTTCTACGGGTAATGTATTCCTCAGAAACCGTTTCCCCAGCGTTGATCTGTTCGTAGCCATAATCTAACGTATCGGTACTCTGTAAAGCACCGGATAAATCGGCATAGGTTCTTTTGTTGGTGAAATAAGAATCCGTGTAGGCTTCCAAATTTCCACTCTTTAGATTTTTTATCAGTACTTGGTATAAAGACCTTCTATCGGGTCCAATATCCATCGTATCTGTTGGGTAGTATAACGGAAAGTTAACACGCTCGTCCAAATCAATGGTTTCCCACAACGTTTTGGACCATAGGATATCCCTATCATCAACATACCCATACTCCAAAGGAGCATCATTATCTACCGCCTTTTGGGCTTCTGTACGCACACCGACCTCATCTGGTTTTTTAGCGTTTAGTACATTGGCCTGAGCCATCATGGATATCGGTAACATGGTTACCACTCCTACTACAAAAACATTTTTCCAATTCATGTTTGTTTCACTTTAAAAATTAACCGGGCGAAACCGTATGGCCCACCCGGTATCTTTCCTTTACTTTTAGTTTGTGATCTCCACAACAACAGGAGATACTTTCTTCAACTTGTAACTTTTATTATTAGTGATATACGCTTCGATATCGAAAATCTGAACTACATCACCTCTTTTTGCACGTTGTAAAGCAGCGATTGCCCTACTGTCCATTTTATTACCGTTTACGGTAACCGTTGGTTGACCCGGTACTTTGAATTTGAACCCGCTTACCGCAAGATTTAAATCGAAGTCGAAATCTTCTAACCCAGCACCGATCGTAGCGATCTCGACATTACGCTTAGGAAGTTTTAAACTACCGGTCTGTCTGCTCACACTACCTTCGGGTCTTGGAATATCCTTGATCCTGAAAGTTGCAGGGGTATTGATTTTAGTACCGTCTGGCAAGATACCGCTCGCACTGATCGTCACTTCTCTACCTGTACCAGGATTCATTACATACTTGCTTGCGCTTACCTTATTAAGACCAGGCGCAGACGCAGTAACCTTGTTGTCAGGTATTCCAGGAATCGAAATAGACATTGGGTTTGCCACTCCACGATAAACCACGTTCATCTTGTCGGCAGCGATCAATGCTGAATTCGGCTTGGAAATGGTAGCGAAGGAATTTTTGACCTCAACGGGAATCTCTTCACCGTCTTGTTGAAAATAAATCGTACCTGCCACTTCATGATCACCGGCTCCACCAGAACCGATCAACATTTGTACTCCACCAGCTTCCAATCTATAATCGGAACCTTCAGAAAGTTTTCTACCATCTAAGGTCAATTCCGCTTTTACCGGAGTAGACGAATTATCGGTTTTACTGATGATGATCTTACCATCGTACTTTTCTCCTGAATAATAGGCGGATTTAGAAGCGGCAAGTGATGTTTTAAAATTTGTCAAAGAAACTTGACTGGTCAACTCACCTTCTAACATCGATTTTAAAGCTGCCTCTTCGGTAATTTTAATATCTGCCTGTAAAGCGGTCAATTTCGCCAAGGAAGCTACTAAAGGATATCCTTCGTAATGGTAGTTGATCCAATCTTGCTTGGTACCATCGCTCTTTTCGACCTTACCGTTCTCATCTCCTGTCTTAAAACGATCCGTAACAGAACTCTTCAAACCGGTAGGAACTATCGCCGCTACTTTTTCCCTATACCCTTTAAGTCTTTTCATGAATTCCTTTCCACCTTCGGAAAGGTTGTCTCCTTGAAAGAACTTTTGGTCTAAGAAATCAGAATTATCCATTCTTGCATAATCCTTTGGGTTTTCAAGACCTTCGGTCATTCCCGATTTAAGCGTTTCCAAGTAGTCATAATACTCTGTGGACATTGCTTTGATGGTCTGAGCGTCTTTGTACAGCCTTTCATATTTAGCCGCATCTTCATAAGCTTTCGTTTCCAGACTACCCAAGAATGCTTCGTTACTTGCTGTAGTCATTTGATTTGAAGTCTCTAGCTTTTCATTCATAATACCGAATGCAGCCAATACTTCTTTACTCATGTTTAACGCCAGCATTGCGATGAAGATCAAATACATTAAGTTGATCATCTTCTGCCGTGGTGTTGCTTTTCCTCCTGCCATGGATTTTGTTTTAGATTTTAATTAATTTTTGATTTGGGTCGGTTAAAATCCAATTTTAGTTTCTACCACCCATTGCAGATAACATACCACCATATACACCGTTCAATGAAGAAAGGTTCGTTGATAAAGAGGCCATTTGATCTTTTAGGGCACTTGCGTTCTGTACGACTTCCTCGTTTACCGAAGCCTGTCTGCTAGCACTTTCTAATTGTACTTTATAAAGACTGTTCAAAGATTCCATCTGAGCGGCAGCTTGTACCATCTCGCTAGAATATTTCTTGGTAGATTCCATTGCATCTACGGTTGGGGCGATACCTTTTGCCGCACCTTCGAAATTTTTGATGCTAGAACCTAAGCTCTCCATTAGATTTGCGTCTACACCAGCTTCTTTAAGCATTTCGTCCAATTTAGCCGATAAAGAAGCCTCGGCTTCTTTGATTTGGGCAGCTTCGTTGCTCTTTTTACCTGTAGAGGCAGCACCTGCCAATTCTGGGTATACCAAAGACCAATCGTACTCATCGTCTACAGGTTCGAATGCACTGATCGCAAAAATAAGCGCCTCTGTAATAAGACCTACCGCTAGTAAAAGACCGCCCGTTAATGGACCGAATTCCCAGTGAAGGATTTTAAACAATGCACCAATGATTACTACCGATGCTCCTAGGCCGTAGGCCATGTTGAATAATTTTTTTGTTGATTTTGACTGTGCCATGATTTTAATTTAATTAAGGTTTAATAAAAAGATTTGGTTAAAATTAATTTTGATGTATATTAGAACTATGATTTTTTTTATTTATTGTGTTGAATCCTCTTCGCCCATGTAATCCTGTACGGTTCTAAAACCGATGTAACTACGGGCAGAATCTGAATATTCGTAATCTCTTGTACTTACTTGTAGAAAATACGCTACATCTTTCCAAGACCCCCCCCTAATTACTTTTCTGGTATTGGATTGGTCGCCCCCGTTAGGGTTCATTGTGGATACGTAATCGTATGCACTTGGGTCATAACTTGAGTTCGTCCATTCCGATACGTTTCCTGCCATATTGTACAGGTTGAAATCATTCGGCTCGTAAGACTTGGCCTCTACCGTATACAGTGCGGCATCTGCGGCATAATCCCCACGCTGTGGTTTAAAGTTGGCCATAAAACAACCCGTATCACTGATGACATATGGGCCACCCCATGGATATGTTCCTCCTTCGATACCCCCTCTTGCAGCATACTCCCATTCTGCCTCCGTAGGAAGTCTAAATTGGTTTACGAACTGCTTGTTTCGGCTTTTGTTATCGTCGTTCTTGAATTTTGTTCTCCAGTTACAGAATGCTTTCGCTTGTTGCCAAGAAATACCCACTACAGGATATTCGCTGTAGGCATCGTGCCAGAAATAGTCATTGTGCATGGGTTCGTTGTACGAGTACGAGAAATCGCGTATCCATACCGTGGTATCCGGATATATTTCAACTTCCTCTTTACGGATGAAATCCTTTCTACTGCTGTTTCCTTTTGTTGAAGCACGTGCGGCCGCTTGAATATCCATCCAATTGTACTTGTACTTCAATTTTTTGACGTCGATGGTACGCTGCCCATTATAGGATTCTTCCTCACTAATATAAATGGAGTCCATGACCTCGGTATAGTATTCATCCGGGTAATCGGACGTATCCCAAACCAATTGCTCGTCTTTGTTCAAAGCCCTACCCTCATAACCGGTTTCACCCATGCCAGAATAATTATCCAACATATATTTATCGTATACCGACGCTCTTGTCGTATCTGCATCCTTGAAGGCATAATCACCGATACCGCCTTCTTCAGGTCCGATACCCAACTCATCTGCAAGAATCGCCAAACGCGTTCTTACGATCGAATCTTTTACCCATTCTACGAATTGGCGGTATTCACTATTCGTGATTTCAGTGTCATCCATGTAAAATGAACGTACCGTTACCGTTTTTGTGGGCGCATTCAATAACTTTGCTTGATCTTCCTCACTTTTACCCATAATGAACGAACCTCTTGGGATAAGTTCCATTCCATATGGTTTTTCCGGGTACCACTTTTTTCCCTGGACACCGGTTAGCTCTCCTTTCGTTTTAGACCCACAACTCGTGAGTAAAAAAACAAACGCTATAGATGATAACAATAGCTTCTTCATACTTTAGGTTAAATTTCGATTATGGTTTAAACTTGAGAATACAAATTATTTATTCTAACATCTAAAACTATGTTTTATATAAATTATTGTATTGAAGTCCTTTAATGGTTTAAAATTATTCTTGTTAATTAAAGCCTTTCTTATATGCTTTAAACCACCTTTCTGGAATATCTTGATGACATGCATCTAAATAATCCTTTTCGGTGCAAGGTAATAACGCAGGTGTATGTGCTTTAGTATGTGAAGTAAAAATAGATGGTACTTGGATCCACCATCTTTCCGTTAATAAACTCTTGTAGAAAACGAGTTCTTTTTCGTCTGTAGGCACGTTATACTTTACAAAATCGTCTGATTTTGAGTACGGGGATTCTTGAATTCTGAAATTTAATCCTTCGATGAAATACCAAATAATTTGCACCATGAGTTGCTGGCATTGCACCGTATTTTCCATTTCATAAAGACCAAAAACGGAAACTTTGTCGCTTATTCCAGCGTATCTGGCAATGGTACAGATTTCGCGTCCCGTAAAACCGTTCGGTGAAAAATTTGCAGATTGGGATAGCTCACTGGCCTTTATCGAGCGCGCATCTAAACTTACCATATGCGCGTTTCTAAGTACCGGTTCCGCTAACGATAGGTCGTTCGCCACCTCCCCGAGTCTGTAGGCGTCGAAAAATAACCGTTCCATTAAGTCTATTTCCTCCTGTGCGTTGACATAGCTCTGGTATCCCAGATTCGAGAAATTAAATAAATTGTTGGGCTTATCGGTAATGATCTTACTCATGTAAGAATGGGAAGATATCAACTCATCATCAATGCCAAAATCAAAACGGCTATCGATGGCCACTAAATTCACCATGTCCTTTAGTCCGTCAAACGCCCTATAGGCCGGGTAGGTAATGTCTTGGGTAGCCCCTAATATAATGGGGATTATGTTTTCCTCCAGCAAACCGGCGACGATTTCCTTTACGACAAAATACGTGTCTTCTACCGTTGCCCCTTCCTCGATATCGCCTAAGTCGACCAAGGTAGCGTTCCAATTGCCCATTAACAGCTTGTACAATTGTAGACGTATGGCAGAAACATCTAGCTTTTCGTTTCTTTTCTCATAGGCGTTCCTAGATTCCCTAACCCCTAAAAATGCAACTGTGGCATTCGCCAATACCGGTAAACCATCCTTCTCGGTGTGTATATGGGTATTCTTACCTATGGCTTGGGAAGGAAGGAGGGCATTATGGGCCAAAACCCTATCGGGAACGGGAGTCAAAAAATCAAAAGCCATGGTTAAATACTCGTTTTAATCTTTGGATTATAATGTGAAATTTGCAACATCAGGAGGTCAAAATTGATTTTTTTATATCGCTCCTTACCTACCTTACTTTTTAGATTTCGGTTTTGCCTTTGCCTTTGGTTTCGCTTTTGCCTTTTTTTTAGGGGCTTTCTTCTCTATCAATTTCTGGGCCTCGTCTAGCGAAATTTTAGTGGCATCTACAGATTTTGCGATTTCCACCTTGATTTTTCCTTTGATGATATTATGACGACCCCATCTTGCCTTTTCAATTCTAATGCCTTCTTCTTCCCAGTTTTGAACGACTTTATCGATTTCCTTTTGCTTTTTGGCCTCGATAAGTTCGATAATATCTTCTTTTGAAAGATTGTCAAAGTCGTATTTCTTGTTGACGTTAATGAACATCCCGTCCCATTTTATGAACGGGCCAAACCTGCCTGAACCTTTAGTAACCTCTTTATCCTCATAGGTGGCAACCGGTGCGTCGGCCTTTTGCTTTGCAACAATAAGTTCTATCGCCCTATCCATTTCAATATCAAAGGCACTCTCCCCTTTATCCATAGAAATAAATTGCTCCCCAAATTTTACATACGGGCCATACCTTCCAACATTCGCAGCTACTTCTTCGCCTTCGTACACCCCAAGTTTTCTTGGAAGCTTAAAAAGTTCCATCGCTTCTTCGTAGGTTATCGTATTCAAGGATTGCTCTGGCAACAAACTTGCGAACGTAGGTTTCTCCTCGTCATCGACAGTGCCCACTTGCACCATAGGCCCGAACCTTCCCAATCTTACAGAGACCTGTTTCCCGCTTTTTGGGTCCTTTCCCAGAATACGCTCGCCACTGGCACGATCCGCATTTTCTTCGACATCAACAACATTGGGATGGAAGTCTTTATAAAAATTCTTCATCATCTTCTTCCAATCCTCCTCGCCCGAGGCGATTTCATCGAAATCCTCTTCCACTTGTGCCGTAAAATTATAATCTAGAATATTGGCAAAATTACTGACCAGGAAATCGGTTACGATCATCCCAATATCGGTTGGCACCATTTTACCCTTGTCGGACCCGACATTTTCCGTAAGGTCCTTCTCCTTTATTTTATTCGACTTTAAGACCAACTGCTTGTACTTCCGCTCTGCGCCCTCAATAGTCCCCTTTTCTACATAACCCCTATTCAAGATCGTAGAAATGGTAGGTGCGTAGGTAGAAGGTCTCCCAATACCCAACTCCTCCAGTTTCTTGACCAAGGATGCCTCCGTAAAACGGTAGGGAGGTCTGGTAAAACGCTCGGTAGCGGAAATAAAAGTATTCAGCAGGCGTTCGCCTTCTTTCATGGCCGGCAACATGCCTTCTTGCTCTTCGGCAATATCCTCGTCATCTACACCCTCCATATACACCTTCAAAAAACCATCGAACTTAATGACTTCCCCATTCGCGGTAAATTCTTCGTCATGGGTATTCGCCTGTATCTTTACATTGGTACGCTCGAGCTCCGCGTCGCTCATTTGGGACGCAATAGTCCTTTTCCAGATCAAATCATACAATTTGGATTGATCCCGTTCCAATGAAGGTGATTGATTGTCCATCTCCGTCGGCCTGATCGCCTCGTGCGCTTCCTGCGCCCCTTTTGATTTGCCGGTAAAGGTTCTGCTCTTACTGTATTTTTTTCCGTAATTCTTTTCGATAGATTCCTTCGCGGCCGTTAATGCTTCGCTAGATAGGTTTACGCTATCGGTTCTCATGTAGGTAATCAACCCTGCTTCGTACAAGCGTTGGGCAACTTGCATGGTACGCCCTACCGAAAAATACAATTTCCTAGATGCCTCTTGCTGCAAGGTGGAGGTCGTAAAAGGTGCCGAAGGTGATTTTTTTGCTGGTTTTTTATCCAGTTTGCTTACCGAAAATTCAGCAGTAAGGTTCTTTTCCAAAAAGGCTTGGGCCTCTTCTTGTGTACCATACGTCTTATTCAGCTTGGCCGAAAAAACACTGCCTTCCTCGGTTTTGAATTCTGCGGCAATCTTAAAGGAAGCTTGGGGCTCAAAGCCTTCAATGTCACGTTCCCTTTCAACGATGAGCCGCACGGCCACCGATTGTACCCTACCCGCCGAAAGACCGGGCTTTATTTTCTTCCAAAGAACGGGTGATAATTGATACCCCACCAAACGGTCCAAAACCCGTCGCGCCTGCTGGGCGTTCACCAAATTATAATTGATCTCTCTTGGGTTTTCAATCGCTTTTTGAATCGCAGCCTTGGTTACCGAGTTGAAAACGATACGCTTGGTCTTCTTTTTGTCCAGCCCCAATTCTTCTGCCAAATGCCAAGAAATAGCTTCCCCTTCACGATCTTCATCACTTGCGAGCCAGATGGTATCCGCTTTATCGGCCAGTGCCTTCAGTTTCTTGACGAGGGCCTGTTTATCTTTATCGACGATATATTTTGGGGTAAAATCGTTCTCTACATCCACTCCCAATTCTTTCGAGGGCAAATCCGCTATGTGACCAAAACTAGATTCCACCTTAAAATCCTTCCCCAAAAACTTTTCAATAGTTTTGGCTTTTGCGGGAGACTCAACAATTACTAAATTCTTCGCCATTTACCTTATTTATGGCTACAAATGTATACTAAAAATTAAACTTTGAAATTTCCGTCTTTTATTTTTCAAACCATTTTGCCCTCCCCTTTCATTCCAAATCATAATATCCGCAGAAATCAAAAAATTAAATACCACTATTTCCCCACATATTGAAATATGCTTATTTTTAAACAAATCAATCCAAAGACACCCAAGAACATGAAACATTGCTACCTCACTTTACTCATCGCATTTTTTGCACTACAACCCGGTCAAGACCTCAACGCACAACGTAAAAAAAATACGGTTAGCTACAATGACTCTTTATACAATGGCATGGAATACCGAATGATAGGGCCGTTCAGGGGAGGCAGGGCAGGTACCGTTGCCGGGGTGGCGAACAACCCAAATCTATATTATATGGGTACCGCCGGAGGTGGTGTTTGGAAAACTACCGATGCCGGCAATAGCTGGGAATGTATATCCGATGGATATTTTGGCGGTTCGATCGGGGCCATTGCCGTATCCGAGGCGGATCCGAACATCATTTATGTGGGTGAAGGGGAACAGACCCTAAGGGGCAATGTGTCTTCTGGAAAGGGATTATGGAAAAGCATGGATGCAGGGGAAACGTGGACCTTTATCGGGTTGAAAGATTCAGAACATATCTCGAGAATCAGGATACATCCCAAAAATCCGGACCTGGTCTATGTGGCCGCAATAGGTAATCTTTGGAAGCCGAACGAAACAAGGGGCGTTTTCCGTTCCAAAAATGGTGGCGATACCTGGGAAAAAGTACTTTACGTTAGTGATAAGGCAGGTGCCGGTGACCTCATCATGGACCCAAACAATAGTAGGATCCTGTATGCCACTACGTGGGAGATGAAACGCAACGGATACCGCATGGATAGCGGAGGACCCGATAGCAAACTGTTTAAAAGTACCGATGGCGGGGATAACTGGACCGACATCTCAACCCGAAATGGACTACCAGGATTTCCTTGGGGCATTGTGGGCATTACGGTCTCACCTTTGGATTCTGATCGGGTCTGGGCGCTTATAGAGGCTGAGAACGGAGGTTTATTTAGGTCTGACGACGCCGGGCTCACTTGGAAAAAAATAAATGAAAATAGGGCATTACGCCAACGTGCATGGTACTACACCCGTATCTATGCCGATACCCAAAATGTCGATAAGCTTTGGGTCATGAACGTAAGCTATGGCGTCTCTACAGATGGCGGGAATACCTTTACCCTTAAAAACGCACCGCATGGCGACCACCATGATCTTTGGATAGACCCCAATAATAATAACAGAATGATCATTGCGGATGACGGTGGCGCCCAAATCTCAAATGACGGCGGCAATAACTGGACAACCTATTACAACCAACCCACAGCACAATTCTATCGGGTGGCAACGGATAACACCTTTCCCTACAGAATTTATGGGGCACAACAAGATAATAGTGCGATCCGTATCGCACACCGGTCTTCCGGATCATCGATTACCGAACGGGATTGGGAACCTACGGCAGGCGGGGAAAGTGCACACTTGGCCCCAGATCCCAAAAACAATCAAATTGTGTACGGTGGTACCTATAAAGGATATATGAACAGGCTAGACCATACGACTGGCCAAGCAAGGTCTACCAATGTATGGCCCGATAACCCAGCGGGATCAGGTGCTGAAGTCATGAAATACAGGTTCAATTGGAACTACCCGGTCACGTTCAGTAGACATGACCCCAACAAGCTGTACGCAGGTTCCAACTTTTTGCATGTCACCACCGATGAAGGCCAATCGTGGAAAACCATTTCACCTGATCTCACAAGAAGCTTACCAGAAACCATCACGTCTTCAGGCGGGCCCATTACCCAAGATAATACGGGAGCCGAATTTTACTCGAACATTTTTGTAATCGCAGAATCCATCCTTGAAAAAGAGGTCATTTGGACAGGTAGTGACGATGGGCTCATACACGTCACGCGAGATGATGGGGCAACATGGGAAAATGTAACGCCACCTTCTTCGATGTCCCCAAAGTTGAACATGATCAATTCCATCGACCCGAGTCCTTTTGACCCTGGTACCGCTTATGTAGCGGCAACAGCCTATAAATTTGGTGATTATACGCCTTATCTATACAAAACCGAGGACTATGGAAAAAGCTGGAAACTGATTACCAACGGTATAAAAGATACCGATTACACAAGAGTCATCAGAACAGACCAGGTGCGGGAGGGTCTGTTATATGCCGGAACCGAATGGGGAATGTACATCTCTTTCGATGATGGTGCATCGTGGGCTCCGTTTCAGCTGAAACTACCCATCACGGCAATACGAGATCTGCAGGTGCGGGACAATGATTTGATCGTAGGCACCCACGGCCGTAGTTTCTGGATCATCGATGACCTTACCCCGCTACATCAACTGACCAACGAGGTGGCGAGCAAACCCTTTCACCTCTATACCCCCGACACTTCCTACCGAATGCACCAAGATGGTGGCTGGTCGAAACCAGACCCAAAACTCGTCGGTGAGAACCATCCCGATGGCGTAATGATTACTTATTTTTTAAACAAGGTGCAGGAAAAAGACACTGTCGAATTAGCGATCCTAGAAAAAGACGGTACTTTGATTCAAAAATATTCCAACCACGCCAAGGTGAACAAATTAAATCCGGCGGCAACTAAAAAGTTGAGCATAAAGGCAGGTGGTAACAGAACCGTGTGGGATATGCGTTATCCGGGCTTTAAAGAGTTTGAAGGAATGATATTCTACTCTTCCCCCAATGAAGGCCCAAAGGCTTCCCCTGGAAATTATACCGTACGGCTTACCGTGAACGGAACGTCACAGGAGCAGGAATTCACTATCGTGAAAGACCCGAGATTGCCCAATACCCAAGCGGACTATACCGAACAATTCGATTTTCTGATGGCCGTCCGTAATCAAGTAAGCCGTGCCAATGAAGCGATTATCAAAATAAGGGATATTCAAAAAGACCTTAATTATGTGAAGGATAAAACCAAAGGAAATGTTGATTTACAAAAGTTGATCACGGAATATGAAACCGAACTTTCGGTCATAGAAAACAATATTCATATGACCAAGAACCAAAGCAGGCAAGATCCTTTAAATTATGGCATTCGCATAAACAACAGGCTAGCCTTTCTTTTGGCAGATTCCCAGAACGGGGATTACCCCCCTACGCAACAAGCGCAAGAATTCTTTACCCAAGTCACTCAAGAGCTAAATACAGAAATTGATGCGTTAAATACACTCGTAGAAAGGCATACGAAGATGGTAAATGAAAAAGTTTCGAAGGAAGATATTAAGATGATCAGCTCTCAATAAACGGTATCGTCTTAAGATTACAAATGAGGCCGTCTAAAATGACCTCACCGCTGCGAATTCGAGCAGAGTCGAGAACTTAAACATGTTGATTTTGAACGCATTTCGACTCCGCTCGATGTTACAGTAGGCGAGTATCAGGTCTTTTAGACAGCCTCATTTTTTGAGGTGCTGATTTTGAACATATTATCCTTCGCTTACCCCTAGTTCAACTGCCGAAAGCCAACCCTGACATGCCTGAAAAACTATAATTCGAACGTACTCAATAGCCGAATGTCATTATTCAGGTATTCATATTGATATAAGGTTTTGTCCCCGATCATCAATAAAGAATTGGATAATGGAATTACATCATAGGCAAAAATATCCTCGAATGTGTTCATCAAACGAATATTCGGAGTTTGGGTTTTATCGTATACTTTTAACCCCGCATCGCCATCACAGATAAAAAGCGTATTCCCTTTTATGCCAAGGCCGTTCGGTCCGGTCATTGGATAAATGACCTTTAGCACAGGATCCTTTACATTGGCAATATCGATGATATAAAGTCCGCTTTCCGTATTCCCACAAAATCCTCCCCCTTTTAAGGTCACATACGCGTAGTCTCCATCCACAACCACCGGATCACATGCGGTACCGTGCCTGAATTCAGAGATAAATTCTGGTTTTTCCGGATTTTTAATATCGTATATGTACATCCCCTGACGACCTCCGATGAATAAAAGATTCCCTTGATGGAATAGGGTCTCGATATCCCAAGCCACCTCTACATCATCAAGCACTTTTGGCTCTTCTAGGTTTGAAATATCAAAAATATTGATGTCGCTGTAATCCACGACATATAAGTACTGCCCTATAATCTTAAAGCGGGCCATTGAACCTCCTTGTCCAACGTTCGGTTGTGGACCACCTGCAGTATTTTCCAAAGTAAAGAACATATCGCAATTATCGCAGTTGAACCGAGCTTCGTAATCGGAAACAAGTCTTCTTTCCGTGTTCACTTCCCAACCAATCACAATATCGGTACCGTAATCTATATCCCCGTATTCGTATATATCGGCTTGTGGAAATTCTAGGGTCGATGACCATACATTGGTATTGTAAATGGCATTTACCATTCTGCTCGACAGACTAATGTTATTGATATCGGAAATGTCAAAAACGACCAAGTCTCCATAGCTATCCGCATATAACTTATCGTCCTTAATGGAGATATCATTATTGCCTTCAAGTTTAATGAAGGCGATACTTTTTGGACTTAAAGGATTCCGGTTGTCTATGACATGAAAACCTAGATTAATATCATTTACGAAAATATAGTCTTTATAGGCATAGACCTTTCCTGAACTCTCAATGGGTATTGGCGCGACAATATCGATTGCTTCGGTCTTAAAGGCAATTGCATTCATGACCACCGGGCGGGCCACCAAATACTCCTCGTACGGGCCATCATTGTCACATGCAACACATACCGAACACATTACGATTAGCAATAACAGCGCATTCTTTTTCATCAGGTTGAAGATTTATTGGTTTAATAAAAAGATGAAAAAACCTGATTTTGGTTGCGTGTAGGTTTGAAAATAAAAACTAGGGGTTCTCCTCGAAGCCCACACCCTCCTTATACATGAAATAAGTGGGCACTTTACTGAGCATTGCCGTAAACAGTATGCCTATACAGCAGAGTAACATGCCCAGTTGCGCAACAAAGCCGGTAAGAAGAATCAAGCCAAAAATGACCAACCAGTTTTTATTACCCAGCTTAAAACTTGCCTTTACCATTTCTAGCGCGTTCAATTCTTCCGAAAAAGCCAAAAATGCAGGTATCAACGAAAGGGGTACCAACACATAGATTAGACCTATACCACATGCTACCATCCCTAATAAAGCGATTCCCATCGTATACAACGCCAGCGTAAACACTTTGCCCATACGACCTTCTTTAAAAAAGAAAAAATAATCATCGTTTGATTCGATCCCTACATCCTTCTGTTTACATATTTTTAAAAATGCCGCATTCAATGCCAGACCGAACATGGAAACCCCGATAGCAAATACAGGTGCTAACAAACCCATGGCCAAAGCGACCATTGGAGGCAATTCGTTATCCCTCATGGCCTCGGGGTAGGTTATTCCCGCGGCAATCATAGGTATGTACAGCATACTATAAAATGGAAGAATGGTTACGAACGTCAACAATAAGGTAATGAATCCTTGCAACCATACCTTTTTGAATAGGTCAAAGGAATCACTGAAAATGGTTCCAAAAGATAGTTCGCGGTTAGCTTGTATTCGCTGAATGATGTTTTCAAAGTACATGGGTCCGGTAGGTTGTATGTTTTGATAAATGTAAATAATTAATAACCTCAATACTTAAAGATCCGCCAAAAAAACCATGTCAACTTGTCATATTTTTGAATATAGTGGTATCTTTGACCTCCAAAATATTGTTGTCAAGTGAAAGGACCATGGAGAAGAGTATAGACGAACAGGTGCAGGGCACGACATTGGTGCTTGATCAGAAAAAAACGAACCGGCGTAACCTCTATATAGAAAGTTATGGCTGCGCCATGAATTTCTCGGACAGCGAAATTGTTGCCTCCATATTGGCCAATGAAGGCTTTAATACGACCCAAACCTTGGAGGAGGCCGATTTGATCCTTGTGAACACCTGCTCTATTCGAGATAAGGCAGAACAGACCATTCGTAAACGATTGACCGAATACAATAAGGTCAAGAAAACACGCCCGCATTTAAAGGTGGGGGTTTTGGGTTGCATGGCAGAGCGACTTAAAGATAAACTATTGGACGAGGAAAAAATAGTGGACATGGTCGTTGGCCCCGATGCGTATAAAGACTTGCCCAATCTGATCCAAGAAATAGATGCGGGAAGAGATGCCGTAAACGTATTATTGTCAAAGGATGAAACCTATGGGGATATTGCACCGGTTCGTTTGAATAGCAACGGAGTAACGGCTTTCGTATCGATTACGAGGGGGTGTGATAATATGTGTACGTTTTGCGTGGTTCCCTTTACAAGAGGGCGAGAGCGCAGCAGAGATCCCCAATCCATACTGCAGGAAGTCAATGAGCTGTGGGCAAAGGGCTACAAAGAAGTTACCCTTCTTGGTCAAAATGTGGACAGCTATTTATGGTATGGTGGTGGATTAAAAAAAGGATTCGACCAAGCCTCGGAAATGCAAAAAGCGACGGCCACCGGTTTTTCAAAGCTTTTGGAAATGGTCGCCTTGGCACAACCAAGAATGCGTATTCGATTTTCTACCTCAAATCCTCAGGACATGACCCTGGAGGTAATCAAAACCATGGCAAGGCATAACAATATCTGCAACCATATTCATCTTCCAGTACAGAGCGGTAGCAACCGGGTGTTAAAGGAAATGAACCGGCTGCATACGATAGAGGAGTATTTTGAACTGATCGATAACATTAAACAGCTTTTACCCGATTGCGCCATTTCGCAAGATATTATAAGTGGTTTCCCGACAGAAACGGAAGAGGAC
>JBARCC010000381.1:0-11498 GCA_049793635.1 Maribacter sp.
ACATTGTAAAGGATGGTGACGTAATGCATTTCCGTTTTAATGTCTAACACCATCAAAAAAAACCATTTTTACATAAACCTAGTGCAATGGTTCGTCCTTCTTAATGCATTGGACTAAGTTTGAAAAGGTTCTTTTTTTCCTACCGGCTCAATGCGGAAAAAACCGGGAATGCCTTAAATGATGTTCTTAATTCTTGAACTGTCCCATACTTGTTTAAGGCCCAATATGGTGCACCTTTGCTTATGCCAATATCGATTCTGATTTGGTGTGAAAAATGCACTGAAGAAGACCACAGTTCATGAATTGTCAAGCTTTAGGGGGATTGACGGACCGATTTTATGCTGCATAGGAAAATCAGGTCAAAATATCCATTTCCGCAAAAGAGCGGTTTTCTTTTATAGGACTAAACCTTTTCCACGCATTCAAGTATGCACCTCACTATACGCTGCATCGCTATCAACAATACCACCGCATCCATTGTTAATTACTTTACTGTACAGGGGTTTTATCTTTTAACTAGCGGTGCTATCTTTAGCACACTTTCAAAAAATGTACGTTCATGTCCCAAGACACTCAATATACCGAAGATAATATACGCTCGCTCGACTGGAAAGAACACATTCGATTGCGACCTGGTATGTACATCGGTAAATTGGGAGATGGTTCCTCGGCAGATGATGGTATCTACATATTATTAAAGGAGGTCATCGACAACTGTATCGACGAATTTGTGATGGGTTCTGGGAAGACCATAGATATTTCCATCAAAGATAAGATCGTAAAGGTGCGGGATTATGGTAGGGGAATACCGTTGGGAAAAGTAGTGGACGTGGTTTCCAAAATGAATACCGGGGGTAAATATGACAGCAGGGCCTTTAAAAAATCGGTAGGTTTAAATGGGGTAGGAACAAAGGCCGTAAATGCACTTTCCAGTTTTTTTGAAGTACAGTCCTCCCGGGACAATCAGATAAAAACCGCCCAGTTTAGCTCTGGGAACCTGGAGAAAGAAACCGGTCCTGAAGATACCACCAAGCGCAAAGGGACCAAAGTGACCTTTTCGCCAGACGAGGCTATCTTTAAAAACTATAAATATAGAAACGAGTATGTAGAACGCATGCTCAAAAACTATGTGTACCTGAATCCGGGACTCACCATTGTTTTCAATGGTGAGAAATTCCATTCAGAAAATGGGTTGAAAGACCTGTTGGAGGACAACAATAACGTAGACGATATGCTGTATCCTGTCATCCATTTAAAAGGGGATGACATCGAGGTAGCAATGACGCATAGCAAGACCCAGTATAGCGAGGAGTACCATTCATTCGTAAACGGACAGCATACCACGCAGGGCGGTACCCACCAAGCAGCATTTCGGGAAGCCATCGTTAAAACCATCCGAGAATTTTACAAGAAAGATTACGATGCTTCGGATATCCGCAAGTCCATCATATCTGCCGTTGCCCTAAAGGTTACGGAGCCGGTGTTCGAAAGCCAAACGAAGACAAAGCTTGGGTCAACGGAAATGGGGGGTGAGTTTCCGACCGTTCGTACTTACATTAATGATTTTATAGGGAAATATTTGGATAATTATCTGCATAAAAATGCGGATACGGCAGATAAACTGCAACGAAAAATCATGATGGCCGAAAAGGAGCGTAAAGAGCTTTCGGGCATACGTAAACTGGCAAGGGACCGGGCAAAAAAGGCCAGTCTACACAATAAAAAATTAAGGGACTGTAGGGTACATTTGAGCGATATGAAACATGACCGTAGGTTGGATAGCTCCCTCTTTATTACCGAAGGGGATTCAGCTTCGGGTTCCATCACAAAATCAAGGGATGTAAATACCCAAGCGGTGTTCAGCTTAAAGGGTAAGCCATTGAATTCTTATGGAATGTCCAAAAAAATCGTGTACGAGAACGAAGAATTCAATCTGTTACAGGCAGCGTTGAACATTGAAGAATCTATAGAGGACCTTCGCTACAACAATATCATCATTGCCACGGACGCCGATGTTGATGGAATGCACATTCGATTGTTATTGATTACCTTCTTTCTTCAATTTTTTCCGGAACTGATCAAGGAAAACCATCTGTACATTTTACAGACTCCATTGTTTCGGGTCAGAAATAAAAAAGAAACGATTTACTGTTACAGTGATGAAGAGCGTCAACTGGCGATTAATAAATTAACCGGGAAAGCCGAAATAACCCGGTTCAAAGGACTTGGTGAAATTTCACCGGACGAGTTCAGACATTTTATCGGGGAAGATATTCGCTTAGAGCCCATCATGCTCGATAAAGCGATGTCGATTGAAGAATTGTTGAGTTTTTACATGGGTAAAAATACTCCGGACCGACAAAAGTTCATCATCAATAATCTTAAAGTAGAAGTTGATATTATTGAAGATAAGGTACTATAAACAAAACTACTATACTGTAGTTATATTAAATACGATTGCTTCTTAATGGAAGAAAATGACGAGTTGAACGAGGAAATGAACGATACTCTTTCCGAAGAAAATAATGGTGTAACAGATTCCTCCGAAGCCTTAACAAAGGTCACGGGAATGTATAAGGATTGGTTTTTGGATTATGCTTCGTACGTAATCCTGGAAAGGGCCGTGCCTGCGATCGAGGATGGTTTTAAGCCCGTACAGCGCAGAATCATGCATTCCTTGAAAGAGCTCGATGACGGCAGGTACAACAAAGTTGCCAATGTGGTCGGCCACACCATGCAGTACCATCCACACGGTGATGCCAGCATTGCGGATGCTATGGTGCAGATAGGTCAGAAAGACCTGTTGATCGATACGCAAGGAAACTGGGGAAACATCTTGACCGGAGACCGCGCCGCCGCTTCAAGATACATCGAGGCCCGACTTTCGAAGTTTGCATTGGAAGTCGTATTTAGCCCTAAAATTACCGAATGGCAATCATCTTACGATGGTAGAAAGAAAGAGCCTATCAATCTTCCTGTAAAGTTCCCCTTATTATTGGCTCAAGGTGCGGAAGGAATTGCGGTCGGACTTTCCACGAAAATACTGCCCCACAACTTTATAGAACTGATCGACGCATCGATCAAACACTTGAAAGGGCAGCGGTTCAAGTTGTATCCAGATTTTCCCACGGCCGGCATCATCGATGTTACGAATTATAATGACGGACTACGAGGTGGAAAGATAAGGGTGCGTGCCCGTATAGGACAATTAGATAAAAATACACTCATTATCAATGAGATACCGCATGGTACGAATACTGGAAGTTTAATAGATTCCATTCTAAAAGCAAATGACAAAGGGAAAATTAAAATAAAGAAAATAGAGGATAATACTGCAGCGGACGTAGAAATTCTGGTGCATCTTCCGCCAGGCATTTCTCCCGACAAAACCATTGATGCCCTCTATGCCTTTACCGCATGCGAATCCTCCATATCTCCCTTAAGCTGTATCATCGAAGACAACAAACCCTTGTTCATCGGGGTGACCGAAATGCTAAAAAGGTCCACGGAATCTACCGTAGATCTATTGAGGCAAGAACTGGAATTGCAATTACGTGAGCTTGAGGAGCAATGGCATTTTGCTTCCCTAGAGCGTATTTTTATAGAAAATCGTATTTATCGTGATATTGAAGACGAAGAAACGTGGGAGGGAGTTATCAAAGCGATCGACAAAGGTTTAGCGCCTTTTACCAAAGATTTAAAACGTGCCGTTACCGAAGAGGACATCGTACGCCTCACGGAAATACGGATCAAAAGAATATCGAAATTCGATTTGGACAAGGCCCAGCAGCACCTGGAAACCCTTCAGGGGCGTATTGCGGAGATTAAGCATCACCTAGACCATTTAGTGGAGTTCGCCATCAACTATTTTAAGGGTTTGAAGGATAATTATGGTAAGGATAGGGGGAGACTTACAGAGATACGCATCTTCGATGATATCGAAGCCACCAAAGTGGTCATTAGAAATACGAAGCTGTATGTCAACCGCGAGGAAGGATTTGTAGGCACCTCGTTGAAGAAAGATGAATACGTTACCGATTGTAGTGATATCGATGATATCATTGTCATTACGAATGAGGGGCAAATGATGATTTCGAAGGTAGATTCCAAAATATTTGTAGGCAAGGGCATTGTGCATGTTGCCGTCTACAAGAAAAAGGACAAGAGAACAATCTACAACCTGGTGTATAAAGACGGTAAAGGAGGCCCGACCTACATAAAGCGTTTCAACGTGACCAGTTTTACGAGAGATAGGATGTATGATTTAACAAACGGGAAGCCTAATTCCCAACTCCTTTATTTTTCCGCAAACCCCAATGGGGAGGCAGAGGTGATTACCGTATTGTTGCGTCAAGTAGGCAGTATCAAGAAATTGAAATGGGATATTGATTTTTCGGACGTGCTGATCAAGGGACGGTCATCAAAAGGAAATATCGTTACAAAATATTCCGTAAAGCGTATAGAGCTTAAGGAAAAAGGCGTGTCTACCTTAAAACCTCGAAAGATTTGGTTCGATGATATCGTTCGTCGACTTAATGTCGATGGTCGGGGTGAGTTGCTCGGTGAATTTAAGGGTGACGACCTGTTGTTGGTCGTTACACAAAAGGGAGTTGCAAAAACCATCTTACCTGTATTGACCTCGCATTTCGATGATGACATGGTCGTATTGGAAAAATGGATTCCAGAAAAGCCCATTTCTGCCATTTACTGGGAAGGTGAAAAGGAACGTTTTTATGTCAAACGCTTCCTTATCGAAAACGAAAACAAGGAAGAGCTTTTTATATCCGAGCATCCGAAATCCTATTTAGAATTGGTGGCTACGGATTGGAGGCCCATGGTCGAAATAGAATTTCCTAAACCAAGGGGGAAAGACCCAATTGATAACGAACCTATTGATTTGGAGAATTTTATAGCAATAAAGGGTATTAAAGCTTTAGGTAACCAATTAACTACAGAGAAGGTCAAGAACATAAACAGGTTAGCACCTTTGCCCTACACCCCCGAACCTATAAAAAGCCCTGAAGACATCGAGGTAATCGATGAGGAGGACATCGAGGCTGATGGCCAAAACAAGAAGCCTAACGGTGGCAATCCTGAAAGCAATACTGATTCCGATGCAGACGAACCGCGTACCTTATTTGATTGATATATTCTATGAAATCGTTTTTTAGTGAATTCAAGAACTTTGCCTTAAAGGGCAACATGATTGACCTCGCCATTGGTATTATCATTGGCACGGCTTTCAACAACGTAGTAACCACTTTGGTTTCAAAAGTGGTGATGCCGCCCTTATCGCTGCTGACCGACGACGTCAACCTGTCCAATAAAAAGTGGGTCCTTAGAGATGCGCAGGATACCATGGAGGAAGTTTCCATAGGCTATGGCGAATTGGTAGAGGTCTTCATTGATTTCGGAATCATCGCATTGACCATTTTTATATTTGTAAAATTCATAAATCGATTTAAGAATAAAGCGGAAGATCCCAATGATAAGGATGTGGAAACCCCAAAAAATATTGCACTATTAGCCAGTATGGAAAAGTTATTGAAAGAACAAAACGAGATTCTTAAAAAGAAGAAATAGGGCCATCTGTTTAATCAATCCGTGCCGTACCCGCATATTTTTAAGGTATTGATTCTACAAGGTATCGGATGGAGGCATTAATACTTATATTTGACAAAAAATTATTGAATGGATTTCACTAACCCTCTAATTTACGGCGCACCCGCCTTTATTGCCTTTATTTTATTGGAACTCACCTACAGCAAGACCCACGGAGACGATGACCTCTATGATTGGAAAGATTTCGCCGCAAGTAGTGCTATGGGAATTGGTTCGGCGATTATAGGACCTCTACTGAAAGTGATTTTGTTGGTGGTTCTGTTTGAATATGCCTATGAACTTTTTAACCCTATGGTAAATGGGGTTAGAACCAATATTATGGGTTATGAATCTTTCGGATATGCTTGGTATGTCTGGTTGTTATGTCAGCTAGCGGACGATTTTACCTATTACTGGTTTCACCGTGCAAATCATGAGATACGCATTCTTTGGGCAGCGCACATCGTTCATCATTCCTCGGATAATTTTAATTTAGGCACGGCCATTCGCAACGGTTGGTTCACCTTATTGTATAAGCCCTTTTTCTATGTTTGGATGCCTATTGTTGGTTTTCCGGTAGAAATGGTGGTGGTTTGTTTGGCCATCGAGTCTTTTTGGCAATTTCAACTGCATTCCCAGTATGTACCCAAAATGGGTATTATTGAAAAGGTGTTCAATACCCATACCATGCACCAAGTGCACCATGCGCAAAATGTAGAATACTTGGACAAAAACCACGGGGGATTCCTGAACATCTTCGATAAAATATTTGGTACATGGAAAGAATTCGATGAGGAAGTCGATGTGAAATTCGGTGTCATTCACGCGCCCAATTCTAATAACCCAATCGTTATCCTGACCCATGAATTCAAGGATATTTGGAACGATACCAAAAAATCAAAAAAGGTAAGCCATAAGTTGATGTATATTTTTGGCCCCCCGGGGTGGAGTCATGATGGGAGCACTATGACCGTAAAACAACAACAAAAGTTGTTTCAAGAACAGAAAACTACAAATCCTAAGGTCGCTTTCAGTAGACCCAATTGATAATGGTTCAGTAGTAATCTGCAATATTCTGAGGCGGCTCTTCCTTGAAATTGAGGTTTCATGCATCTTGTTCGTGAGTCCTAGCGTAACGAGAGGAAATGGCGTGTAAAACACATAGATGTACCTCAAAACTGCCCTAAGGGCATCTTCAAGAATTATGTAGTCCATTATCGCGATTTGAATTTTTAAAACACTTCCTGGCAATGCCAAAGACTCTTTCTTTCGGCCGACGTTTGGTTCGTCTCTATGCAGTAAGCTTTAAAATATGAAGATTCAAACGAAACCAAATCTCTCCCATAGGTAATATTGTTAGAAATATGTACGGAACACCTTCAAACCATTACATTTTAAGGTATATAATTTCTAGACGGCTTTGCTTCGAGGTTTCTAGTTTTACCTGCTTTTTGGGAAGGTCGGAACTGCCTTTTGGCAATTGTGGATGGAGTAAAATATAATCTCGAAAGCTTTCGGGACGGATTTTGTCCCCAAGTCCAAACTGGGATGTATTGAGCTTGCCGACACGCCACCGGCGAAATACCCCTGTGGTTTACCTAGGGGATGGTGGTTTCTATAAATTTTTATTGGTACCCTGGTCAGTCGGTTTTAATGGCGGTCCCGGTTTTAACGGCCAGTTTTTTATTAGGGTCTTTGGCGGCGCTGCTATATTGAAACGTATAGGATGAATCGGTGGTACTGATAATTTTATATTTAATGGCGGTCTTGCTATTGATGTCCTGTAGAATAAACTCACAGTCGTTATACCAGCGAACGGTGGCACTATCTACTTTGTCATCGTAATAATCCACACTGTAGGCTTCCCCCCGAGTAAAACGCCCTTCTTTTACATTTTCTCCGATTTCATAGGTAAATTTAAAAGTACCTGTCTTAAAGTCGGCACAATTACGTTCCGGCGCGTAGCATGAAGCCAAAAATAAGCTTACGAGTAGGAGAATGAATGCTTTTTTAATCATGGTACAAAATTATGAAAATGATGGTGATCAACTACCGCAATGGCTGAATTGTTTTGTTTTCATTTCATAAATTCTCCCGATATTCCCCAAACGTGCCATCATCATAAAAAATAACGATTCGTTCCACTTTTTTAACGCCCAAAGATGCTGAAAAAGGCTTCTTTTCTTCCAATTTAGGATTCTTGGTCGTGCGAACTGTATCGGTCTGGGGAAAGGTTCCCTCTCCATAGAGTAGCCATAGTAGGTGTACTTCTGGAAAGCGCTCGCTGATTTTCATGACAAACTCGAGACTTGGTTTGTTTCTACCCTTTAATACATGGGAAATGCTCGAACGCTGCACGCCAACCATATCTGCAAAAGCTGCGGCTGACAATTCATAATGTTCAAGTATTTTTTCTAACCTAGAAATGAAAAGCGAAGCATCCACCATGTTTACAAAGTTATTATAATTCTTGGAATGTATCTTTCACTTTTAGGGATAAACATTAAAAAGGAGTGTATTTATGTATATTTTTACTTCATATAAATTTAGTTAAATAACTGATTTAAAGTTTAATACTTATATACATTTTTTAATTAAATACAATTGTAATTTTATGACATTTACCATCGGATTAAAATTTTTTAAAGTTTACAATTGTAAACAAAGACTGTGGTAATTTTGAATTTTAATGTTGAATATGGACTTTAGGGCAATCGATTACAAACAATTTTATGTACCCTATGTGAAAGGTCGGTACATTACGAATACGCATTTAGGGGAATTTCTTTCACACCTTCCGACTGAATTTGAAATTCAGGATATGGGTACATCGGTCCAGAATCGAACCATTAAAAGTGTCATTTTTGGGAAGGGACCAAAACGTATTTTAATGTGGTCTCAAATGCACGGAAATGAATCGACAACGACCAAGGCACTGTTGGATGTATTGCATTTTTTGAAAAACAGTGAATATAGCAATGCTGAAATTTCAAATGCCATTACATTGAAAGTCATTCCTATTCTAAATCCCGATGGTGCTCAAGCCTATACCAGGGTAAATGCGAATGAAATTGATTTAAATAGAGATGCCCAAGACCTATCGCAACCTGAAAGTCGTATACTAAAACAGGTGTATGAAGGTTTTAAGCCTCATTTTTGCTTCAACTTACATGACCAACGTACCATCTTTAATGTAGGCGAAACCCCCATGCCCGCCACGGTATCCTTTTTAGCGCCGGCATTCGATAATGCCCGCAACGTATCGCCTTCCCGGAAAACAAGTATGCAACTCATTGCAGCGATGAATCAAAGGTTGCAGAAAATGATTCCGGGTCAAGTGGGTAGGTACGATGACGCCTTCAACGCAAATTGTGTCGGTGATGCCTTTCAAATACTCAAAACACCTACCGTACTCGTTGAGGCAGGTCATTATCCAAACGATTATGAACGGGAGCGAACACGTGAATTTATTTTTCATGCCCTTATTGCTGGCTTATACTCCATTGTCGATGAAAAGTACCTCACATTCCCTGTTGATGATTATTTACAAATACCGGAGAATGGAAAGCAATTTTATGATATTTTACTCCATAATGCCCAGCTTATCAGTAACATTCTAGAAGTCCCTCAAATACTTCCGATACAATACAAAGAGATGTTGACCGATGGTGAAATTAAATTTATCCCAGAAGTCATGCTTACAGAAGTATCATCAAGTACAACATATGGTCATAAATCGTTAGATTGTTCGAACGCATCTGATGTACAATGGCTCAAAGACAACGATTTCATGAAACTATTCTCTTGATTTTCATTGTCTTATTTTATTTAAAATTCCTAATTGATTACATTTTTGTTAAAAAAAGCTAACTTTAAATGAATTTAATATTATAATTTTTTATTTTTGGCGAAAATTCTATACTAATGGGTAAAGTTAAATTAGATGAAATAGACCACCAGATTCTGGATATGTTAATAGACAATACCAGAACTCCATTCACCGATATTGCTAAAAAACTACTTATATCCGCAGGTACGGTGCATGTACGTGTGAAGAAAATGGAGGAAGCCGGTATCATTAGAGGTTCTTCCCTAACGTTAGATTACGTAAAATTAGGGTATGCTTTTATAGCGTACGTGGGTATATTCTTGGAGAAGACCCATCAGACCAAATTCGTGCTAGAGCGTTTGAATCAAATACCGAACGTAACTATTGCGCATATTACGACAGGCAAATTCAATATCTTTTGTAAAATTAGGGCGAAAGATACCACTCATGCAAAAAACATCATTTTTAAGATCGATGACATCGATGGTATAAGTCGTACGGAAACGATGATATCTTTAGAGGAAAGCTTCAATGACAAAAAACGCTTGATGCATACCATTTTTAACGAATTGTAATTTTTGGTAGGTACTACCTAGAAAGCCTAATTATCGTGAATAATTAGGCTTTTTTATAGTACACCAACCCGTTTTGCATTATGGACAAATAGTACGGGAATGTCAGTTCGAGTGCCCAATTTTACAATGATTCAATTGTAAAATTGAGTGTATTTCGGCTACGCGCGGTAGAACGATCGAGAACCCAAAGGCAGCGCTCAGGTCATCGCCTTTTGGAATACAAAAGGTTCTCGAACTTGTTTTCCTTACCGAAAAGATCGTGAAAATCACTCGAAGTGTCCTATCTTCCTAAAAATAAAACCAAAATGCAAAACAGGTTGCACTCGTAAACTAGGATGTAGGTTGATTCGACTTCCACTTCGATGTTACCATCAACACTATTTTCAAATGACCAGATTTATATGACAACAGCCGATTTATCAACCTCTGAATTCAACTATTTTTACGCAACCTATCTTAATACGCTAAGCGAAACGGATGATTTGCTAACTGCACTCGAGGAGGGTAAGGAATGGTTCAAGAATTTCATAACGAAGTTGGAGAACGGGCAATTGCGGCACAGCTATGAAGATGGAAAATGGACCGTGGCAGAGGTTTCGGTACACCTTATTGATACGGAAAGAATATTTCAATATCGGGCATTCAGGTTTTCAAGAAACGATATGACTCCGCTACCAGGTTTTGAACAAGATGGCTATATCTTTGAAAGTAGAAGTAATGAACGTACCAAAGCGTCTATAGTATCTGAATATATAGCTGTTCGTGAATCCACCCAAAACCTGTTCCAAAATTTGACCGGGGAACAGTTAAAAAGAACAGGGACGGCAAGCGGAATGCCTTGGTCGGTTGCAGCTTTGGGGCTCGTTATCAGCGGCCATCAAAAACACCACGTGCATATTCTACAGCAGCGGTATTTACTGGGTTAATCGATATCGACATCCAGTTCAGACTCTGTCTCCCTTTCAAAATTAAGGTCGATCGCAGTCTTCAAATCTTCTGAGCCCATTACCTCCTCGACGGTTTTTGCCTCGAGTTCTTTTTCTATGTTTTCCTCGAAATTAGCGATGAAGTTGGAAAGGCTCTTGCTTATTTTGACTAGGTATACCGTATCCTCTGTTTTCAACTGAACGGCCTCTACAATATCGCCTTGTACATTTTTGAAGGTAATGATATCCTCATCCCCATATCCGTAGGGATAGCTATCGATTAAAAGAGCGGCTAATTCGTGGTTTAATTTGCGGTAATCAACAATTCGTCTGGTCATAACTAATTTGTTTTAAGTGGTTTAATACGGACTCAAAGCAAACTAATACATAATTCTTCTAAAAATTAAAAAGTGTTGTGAAAGTAGGATTTATAATACATGAAGATTTTAAACTTTGTAGTATGCAAAAGCTTCTTCAAACAAATTTTGTGGTATTTCAATATCTACCACGGGTTTACCGATGTCTTCAAGGAGTACAAAATTGACTTTTCCGTGCGCATTTTTTTTG
>JBARCC010000382.1:0-3099 GCA_049793635.1 Maribacter sp.
CTCCATCACATCGGTCAAGTGTAGGTAATGCGACCATGTTTCGGCCCAATCTTCCCAAGGGTGCGAAGAGGCGTACTTGCTTATAAATCGATTTTGCCAATTCGGTTGGGGACCGTTTTTGTAATACGTATCCAGACCATCTGCATAAGATTGGGATTCGTCCCCGAATACATCCCTAAAATTTTGTAATACGGTTGGATTGTCGCGAATCAATCGGTCCCAAAAATAATGCCCTACCTCATGTCTAAAATGTCCAAGCAAGGTCCTGTATCTTTCCGACATCTGTTTCTTTATCCGTTCTCGAATCACAGGGTCTGCTTCAGAAATCAATAAGGTGATGACCCCATCGGCGTGCCCCGTCATCACATCCTTTGATTCTTCAGGAAGGTCTTTCTTGGCAACAAAATCGAAACACAGTCCCCTTTGCGTATCTTCCATTTTAGGGATTACCGGTAACCTAAAACGCAATAATTGATAGACCAGCCTATGCTTAGCGTACTCAATTTGCTGCCATTTTTTCTTGTTCTCCGTATTCAACAAATGGGGTATGGTTCTGTTCAGGGAACACGCCAAACAAAATTCATCGCCGCTAGTGGTATCCACTAACCAATTACAGACGTCGTGCTTATGGTTTTTACAGTAGGCATACGTTTTATTTCCCCAATCCTTTAGGTACCATTCCGTTAAGGTAGCCTCTAAGGCTACAATTTCGTTGTAAAATGAGGAATACCCCAGATAATAACCGCAATTGACACAGGTATGGTTCTCAAAAACCACCGTGTTCTTACAATGGGTGCATTGAAATAATTTCATATATTTTTCCCTTGATTGTTCAAAAGTGGTGTACTTACTTAATCATCTTTAAGTTGATGACTTCTTGCTCCGTGAGGTATCGCCAATGGCCCCTGGGTAAATCCTTTTTAGTAAGCCCGCCGAACACTACACGATCCAACTTCTGAACTTTATATCCTAGTGTATCAAAAAGGCGCTCTACGATTTTGCTTCTTGAGCTGTATAGTTCCAAACCCACTTCTCTTTTGGGAGCATCGTTTATAAAACTAATGTCTTGTACCCGTACTACTTTTTCATCTACCACGACTCCTTCTTGAATTTTCTTTAAGTCTGCACTTCGTAATTCTTGCTCCAAGACCAGATGATATATTTTCCGTAAACCGTTTATTGGACTTTTCAAGGTTTTGGTCATAGTACCATCATTGGTAAACAATAGCAGCCCCATGTGGTCTTTATCGAGTTTGTCTACAGGCAACAGTTTTGATTTTGAAGCACTTGAAATTAGCCCCGAAACGTGTCTTCGTCCTTTTTCGTCGCGTACGGTGGTCACGAAATCTTTGGGTTTATTGAGCAGGACATATTCCTTTTTGACCGGATTCAATAATTGGCCATCAAATTTTACTTCGTCGGTCAATTTTACCTTGTACCCCATTTCGGTAATCGGTTTACCGTTTACCGTAACATTTCCCGCTGCGATGTAAATGTCGGCATCCCTTCTGGAACAGACTCCCGAGTTAGATACATACTTATTAAGCCGTATTGAATTGGGGTCTGAAGGTTGTTTCGGTGGGGTATTTTTCTGTATAGGTGCATTTCCACGTGCATAGCTCTTCTTCTTAAAATTTCCTCCCTGTCTCCCTGACGGATTTTTACCCCTACTAGAATCGTCCCTACTCATAATCGTACAAATTTGTACAAAGGTAGTTTTAATCTTTGAACTCTACGGTAGATTGGCGTTCTCTATTAATGAAAAGCTTGGTTACATCGGGTCTTGAATAATGCCCGGCCGGGTCAAAATTCTGCCGTTCCTCGTATACGCGATTGAAATCTAGTGTGTAGTAAAACAATCCTTCTTTATCCAAAACCGGGGGCAGTAGCCATTCTCCGTCAGGCCCAGCGATACAAGAGCCCCCATTTGCCAAAACCTCGGGGGAAGCTTCCGCAATAGCGTCGTAATGTGGTGTAGTTTTGGGAAAATCCGATTTTTTCATGACCGAGGAAACGGAAATAACGAAACTTCTAGATTCCCTGGCAATAAAACGGGTAACATCCCTAGTATTATAGTCACTTCCCGGCCATACCGCGATATGTAAATTTTCTCCAAGGCCATAGAGTGCGGCCCTAGGGAGCGGCATCCAATTTTCCCAACAGTTGAGGCCACCCACCGTGAACTGTTTTAGGGGATGCACCTGCAAACCATTGCCGTCGCCAGGCGCCCAGGTCAGCCGTTCGTCATAGGTGGGCTGTAATTTTCTATGTACCGATTTTATGGTTCCCGTTGCATCGATATATACTAGCGAAGCATAGATGCTGTGGCCGCCCCTATCCTTGGCGCGCTCCATTACTCCCAAGTATATGGCCATAGCATGTTCTTTGGCTAAGGTGCACATAGCGTTCAGGTCTCCCGCTTCTATCTGGACCGAATTACGCACATAATGGGCATGCAGTTCCTTATTCACTTTCAAATCCCATTTGGCACCGTCGGTGAATGCCAACCAAAATGGATACCCCGGCAATAGTGCTTCCCCAAAAACGACAAGCTCGGCTTTTTCACTGGCGGCCTCCGCAATGGTGGCCTTTATTTTATCCAAAGTGGCATCCTTATCCAACCACACAGGGGAAATCTGGGCCAAGGCGACTTTGAGTAGATGGTCTATCATAAGATTCGGTTCAATACAAGGTTTACATCGATCAGTAAAATACTAAAGACTCCCACTACAATGATCAATTTTAAGATATTATGTAGCCATATGTAGTCTTTTTTTGTTTCTGCCCGAACGAGTAGCACTAAAAACAGAAGCAAAAGCACTACGCATCCTATAAAATAAAAGTACATGAATCCTACATCAAATCTAAAGATAAGAAGCAGTGATGGTAAGAGGGATAACAGTATTAGACAGAAAATCGATGCCTTGGAAATTGGGGTGCCATAAAGAATGGGAATGGTTCTATAGTCTTGTGCGATATCACCGCTTAAATTTTCTAGATCTTTGATCATTTCACGGGATAAAATCAATAAAAACAGGAATAATGCGTGAACGAAAATGACCGTTTCGAAATTACGGTAATACACGAACACTATAAAGA
>JBARCC010000383.1:0-3261 GCA_049793635.1 Maribacter sp.
ATACAGGGGACGAAGGGGAGAAAAACGAAGAGGAGAAAGACGAAAACAAAGATGGTAAAGGTGATCAGGACCAGCAGAAGAAACCGGAGCAGGGTGACCAAAATCAAGAACCACAGCAGCCAAAACCCAATCAACTCTCAAAACAGCAGGTAGAAAACCTACTACGGGCGATGCAAAATGCAGAGAAAAAAGTTCAGGATAAAATAGATGCTCAAAAAGTAAAAGGCGTAAAAGTCAAAAACGAAAAGGATTGGTAAGAGTTACATCCATAGTACACTTTGGTATCGTATGCATGGCATTACTTCTATCGCTGCCCGTATGGGCACAGGATGGAAAGGATGTGACGTTCGAAATGAAATTGAGCAAGCCCAAGCTCGGTCTTAATGAGCGTTTGCGGGTCGATTTTGTCATGAACCGTGATGGTGATAATTTTATCCCACCAGATTTCAGCGGGTTCAAAGTCGTCATGGGACCCTCACAATCCATTAGTTCATCGTGGATCAATGGGGTTCGTAGTTACTCAAAATCGTATTCCTATACTTTAGCGCCCACCTCCAAAGGTAAGTTCACTATTAAGCAGGCCTCTATCGTCATCGGGGGTGAAACCTACAAATCATTGGCCGAAACCGTTGAGGTCACCGCGGCCGTGGATAAGCCCAGTGATCAAATGACCGCCGATGATGTGGCCGACGAAAACCTGCATTTGGTCGCGGAAATTTCAAAGACCGATCCGTACATGAACGAAGCCATTACGGTGGTGTACAAACTCTATGTAAGTCCGAATATCAGCGTATCGAACTACCAACCCTTAGACAACCCGACCTATAATAATTTCTGGAGTCAAGATATCAAGGTGACTGCCCTGAGTGCCCAAAACGGCACGTTTAAGGGAAAACCCTATCGATATGTCGTTTTGAAAAGAGTTGTGCTCTATCCCCAGAAATCTGGTAAATTAGACATTGAACCTTTGTCCCTTGAGGTTACCGTAGATGTACCCACAGGTAGGCGTGATTTTTTTGGAGGACCTATTTATGCCCAGACCAACAAAATCATTTCTGCGGGCAATAGAACCATTGATGTGAAATCCTTACCCCTCGAAGGCCAGCCCGCCGGTTTCAACGGTGCCGTTGGCGAATTCGACTTTACGGTAACGACCAGCAAGACCAGTTTGAACGCTACGGAATCTTTACAGGCATCGGTAGAGGTAAGTGGCAAGGGAAACCTGAAGCTCTTTAAACTCCCTGAACTTGAATTACCCAGTTCCTTGGAAGTGTATGAGCCCGAATTCACGGAGGGCGTGCGAACCACACTAAGCGGTATGCAGGGCCAAATCAAAAACCAATATACAATTGTACCGGCCTTTAGGGGTAAATATCCCATCGCACCCCTGACCTTTAGTTTTTTCGATCCGGCAACAAAAAAATATACGACGCTGACCTCAAAGGAAATTATCATTAATGTTCTGGAAGGGCCTCTAAGCGCCACCGATAACTCCGCAAGCTCGACCGGAAGCCAAAAACAGTCTATCGTCACCAGTGGAAATCAGTTCAATTTCATAAAACTTACCCCTAACCTTACCAACAAATCAACGTCCTATTTTTTTGGTTCCACTTCTTTCTATATATGGCTCCTCACCCCGCTATTACTGATTCCAATCGCCATATTCTTCAGAAAGAAAAAGGAGGCATTTGAAGGTGACGTGGCCGGTAATAAGGTTAGAAGAGCCAATAGATTGGCGCGTAAATATTTATCTGCCGCCAAAAAACAACTTGGTAACAAAGATGCGTTCTACGTAGCGTTGGAAAGAGCGTTGCATAATTATTTAAAGGCCAAATTGAAAATCGAAACGTCTGAGTTCAGTAAAGATAAAATTGAGGAGCTATTGACCAAAAAGCAAATCGATGCCTCGACCATAAACGAATTTAACGCCCTTCTGAAAAATTGTGAGGCCGCTAGATACAGTCCGTTTTCAAATGTGCAAATGCAATCGGATTACGACAAAGCAAGTGAAACAATCTCCCTAATGGATAAACAACTGTAACGATGTACCAAAAGCTGGTCTTATTTTTTGTTCTATTTACGACGCTGCTGAGCACTGCCCAAAATGAGAAGTTGTTCGACCAGGCGACCACTGCGTATAACGCCGGAGAATATAAGGAAGCCATCGGTTTCTACACCGATATCCTAAATAATGGGGAATATTCCGCCGCCGTTTATTTTAATCTGGGTAACGCCCATTATAAATTGAACGACATTGCGAACAGTATTTATTACTATGAGAAGGCCTTGCTGCTTTCTCCAAATGATAAAGAAATCAAAACCAACCTCAGTTATGCCGAAAACATGACTATAGATGCTGTGGGTACACTCCCCGAAACGGGGTTGTCGAAATTATACAAGAACATTACGGGCAAGTTGACGTTCGATCAATGGGCCTATGTTGCGGTTGGCGCCATGTTCCTGTTCGTTCTGTTATACATTGCCTTTTACAATTTCAATTATTCGGCAAGAAAACGTTGGGCGTTCATAGGCAGTTTAGTAGCGCTGTTCTTTTGTATCGTTGCCGTCGTGTTCGCATTTATACAGCAAAGGGATTTCGAGGACAAACAGCCTGCCATCATTTTTGCGGAAGAAAGTATCATCAAGGCCGAACCCAACGAAGCCAGTCCGCAAGTATTTCTGCTGCATGCGGGCACCAAGGTAAACGTAACGGAATCGTTGAACAATTGGAACAAAATCACCTTGGCGGACGGCAAAACAGGGTGGATACGGCAACAAGATCTTAAACTGCTGAAGAATTTTTAACATCCTTAACACAGATTAATAGTATTACTTTTATATTTGCTTCATTAAAAAACTTTATTGAAAGCATTAATCAATTTAATAATCTCTATATCACTTGCCGTGCTGTTCATCGCACCCAGTATCGTTATTGTTGTTCTTGAAGATTCCTCGATGAACATAGAGTTCATTAAGGGTGAAAAAAATAGCGATGAAGAGAAGGAATTGAACGAAAATGACGCGTTTTTAACTACAAAAATAAAATCATTTAGCGCTTTAGAGAGAAATGAATTGCATCTTTCCCTTTCCTACGGATGGTATGTTGGAGTGTATGACACTACAACGTTAGACATCTTTCTTCCCCCACCGAAGCACACCGCTCTTTCCTGTTAATTTCCGTTCGTTGACCAACCTGCTGTACGTATAGGTACGCATAAAAACTTAATCTATGTTCAAAAATTTAAAAAGTGACCTGCCCGC
>JBARCC010000384.1:0-2147 GCA_049793635.1 Maribacter sp.
ACGGCCGGGGCTAAAATTTTAGGCGTGATCCACTCTTTAAAACCATCGTAAAGACCGTAAACACCGAGGCCTATCCAAAGGGCAAAGATGTAGAATGAGCCTACTAAGGAATAGTCACGTTCACGGGGTTGGAAGATGCCCGGGTTGGTGTAGAATTGTATCGCTAGACCAGTGAATAGAAAGAAAACTAAAAGTACCCAAAACTGTTTTTTATCCTTTGAGAATTGAAATACAATCCCGATAATCCCTAAAATCAACGGTAGGAAATAGTACGTGTTTCTACCCGGGTTTTCCTTGATCTCGCTGGGTAAATTGTCTTGACTCCCCAGCCGCCAACTATCGATACTATTGATACCACTGAGCCAATTTCCATTTTCGTTGTAGCGGCCTTGGACATCGTTCTGTTTGCCTACGAAGTTCCACATGAAATACCGCAAATACATATAATTGAACTGAAATTCCAACATGTATTTCACATTGTCCCAGATCGAGGGGGGCTGGACTTCAATATATTCATCAAACCGTTTTAGGAAGCTTATGTATTGATCCGCACCGATTTCACCATTGGCGAACCCTGTTTTTACCTGATTTACGGCTTCTTTCAATTCTTGGTTGGGTTTGGTAACCTTAAAATCCAAGGCGCCGAAATAGCGCATATAATTTTCGGCATTCTGGGAACTCCACATTCTAGGCAATAATCCTTGATGATTTGGATTTGGTCCTTGTACCGCATCTTTATATTTGTTTACGATGATGTATTTACCCAGTGTATAGTCCTTTTCATATTTGGGCTTACCATCTTGGTCCTCACCGGGCGCCGCGAACATGTCGGAATAATACGTGCCATACACGGGGCTGTCTACCCCAGGGTATTGTTCCCTGTTATAATAGGCCAATAAGGCCCTGGCATCTTCGGGATTATTTTCATTGATGATGACATTGGCATTTGCCCGTATGGGGAGCATTAACCAAGACGAAAACCCAAGAAAAAGGAACATTAGGCAAAGCACGAGTGTGTTCGCGGTTTTGTAGTTGTTCTTTCGGGTATAGTTCAAGCCTAGATAAAAAGCGGTGATGAACACGATACCTATAATTATGGAGCCGGAGTTGAACGGAAGCCCGATGCTGTTAATGAAAAATACTTCTCCCCACCCAAAAAGTTGCAGCACGTAGGTCAATGAAAATTTATAGACCAACATGAGCAGGGCCACTACGACAATGTTCGCAAGCAAGAAGTTTTTAACGGTGGTTTGTTTGTACGTTTTAAAATAGTACAAGAGCCCAATGGAAGGGATGGCCAAAAAGCCCATGAACTGGATGCCAAAGGTCAAGCCTACAACGAAAGAAATCAGTATGATCCACCGGTTTCCTCTTGGATCTTCAAGGTTGTCCGTCCATTTTAAGCCCAACCATAGCAGTAATGCCATTATAAAACTTGCCATGGCATATACTTCCGTTTCTACGGCATTGAACCAAAAGCTATCTGAATAGGTAAAAGCGAGTGCTCCTACGATACCGCTTCCAAATACGGCGATGGCTTTACTATTGGTCAAGGGACCATCGTTTTCGATTAATTTTTTGGTCAGGTTCGTTATGGTCCAGAACATGAACAATATCGTGAAGGCACTAGATACGCCTGAGACCAAATTCACCATCATGGCCACTTGGTTCGGTTCTAGGGCGAACATGGAAAAAAAAGCGCCGATCATTTGTAAAAGGGGTGCTCCTGGTGGGTGGCCTACCTGTAACTTTGCGGCTGTGGCGATATATTCACCGGCATCCCAAAAACTATTGGTGGGTTCAACGGTAATGTAATAGGTGATAAGGGCTATGAAAAATACGGACCATCCTAATATGGTATCCCACTTTTGGTAGTTCTTTGAAAACATGAAACTCTGGTTAAACCTAAGTGGCGAATTTACTAATTAATATAGAGAAGCCGATACTATTTTCGTAAACCTTTAACACCCCACAATCGTTTATTTTTTCAATTATTAGCACTTAAAATGTTTGGAGATACCAAACTTTGTTTTAAATTTGCACCCTCTTATAAGGTATTGGCCCATGGTGTAATGGTAACACTCCGGTTTTTGGTACCGTCATTCAAGGTTCGAGTCCTTGTGGGCCAACAAAGAGGACAATAAAAT
>JBARCC010000385.1:0-1944 GCA_049793635.1 Maribacter sp.
GAACATGGGGCTGCGCCGGTAATGACTTGTCTAACATTTCCACCTAAGGCTGCTCGCCACTTGCTGAAAATCATGCTATCCGCTAATTTCCACTTTATGCCGTCCGTAAATGACCGTTCCTGGTCCATTTGATAATCATCCGTTAGGCTCAGTGCCCAAAAAAATAATTTTCTTTTGATACCTTCCAGCGCTAGACCCTTATTGTAAATCGCCTCATAAATTTTTTCAAGAAGCCTGGGAACCGTTGTAAATGCAACTGGCCGAACTGCCATCAAGTCCCCGTCCGGACCGCTGAGATGGTCCGTACCACAAAAATATACGGAAACCCCTTTGTAGAAATAACAAAATGATACCGTTCTTTCATAAATGTGGCATAATGGGAGAAAACTGATTACTTTTTCACCGGATCGGGCCTCCAGTAATCCTGAAGTAGAAGTAACAATATGCATGATGTTGTCATGGTTCAGCATCACCCCTTTCGGATTCCCTGTAGTTCCGGAGGTATAGATGATGGTCACCAAATCTTCCCCCTTTATGGACGATTTGATGCTTTCCAACCCCGCACTGCCCTCGGCATCGAACATGGTTTCCCAAAAAGGATGCCCTCCCTGTTTATCAAACGTATACAAATGCAGCAGCGTGGGAACTACTTTTTGGGTCTGGGATAGTTTATCGTAAAGATCCAATCCTCCACAAAAGACCGCTTTCACCTCGGCCTCATTTAAAATATACTCGTATTCCGATACGCTAATGGTAGGGTACAACGGAACACTGATCATACCGGCCATTTGTATGGCATAATCCATAATCACCCATTCCGGTCTATTTTTGTAGGCGACAATGGCGACCCTATCCCCCGGCATAAGCCCCAGTTTCAACAATCCAGATGCGGCTAATTCAGCAGTATCCTTTACGTCTTGGGTGCCATATGATTTCCATGCTCCGCCAGAATCCCTTCCGCTAATGGAAACTTCTAATGGCGTAGTAGTGCGTTGGTGGTCTAGTAAATCGAAGAGTCGGGTCATTTGGTTCAGTGAATTATTGATACGATTAATATACAAAATATAAGATTCTGAACCATGGTCTATACACGGATCAGAAAAGCCTTATTCAAACATAAGGCTAATGAATTCAGCCACGCAAGCCGGTTTTTCGGCACCTTTGATCTCAACCGTACACTCCCAAATGATTTTTACCCCGTTCTCGGCATAGTTCTCAATGTTGGTAACCTTACACTTCAATCGTAGTTGACTATTGACGAGTACGGGATTCGGAAAACGCACTTTGTTCAATCCGTAATTCACCCCCATAGTTACCGATTGTATCTGAAGGAGGTCTCCCAACATCTTGGACAAGAGAGATACCGACATAAAACCATGTGCCACTGGCTTTTTGAAAGGGGAATGGGTGGTTGCCTTTTCCACATCAACGTGTATCCATTGAAAATCAAGTGTAGCTTTCGCAAAATCATTGATCATTTCTTGGGTAATGGTAATCCAATCTCCCAGCGGAAGCGCTTTGCCCTCGTAGGTTCTAAACTCCTCTACATCCTTTAAGATCAGCTTGGTCATTTTTTTATTTTTTAGCGTGAAGTTCCTCCATCAATGGTCAAACAAATACCAGAAACAAACCGTGCCTCGTCCGAGGCCAGGTATAAATATCCGTATGCAATATCGATGGGCTGTGCTACCGTTTTTAAAGGAATGCTCGCTTTGATGGCTTCAAAATGTTCGTCGGGAATTTTATCGACCATATCGGTCATCGTGAACCCGGGAGCGATCGCATTGGCGGTAATTCCGTATTTTCCCAATTCTACCGTCCAAGTTTTCGACATAGCGATGACACCGGCCTTGGTAGCCGCATAGTTCGTCTGTCCAAAATTACCCCGTAATCCCACATTGGATGCAGCACTTACAATCCTACCATACCCATTTGCTTTCATGT
>JBARCC010000386.1:0-3267 GCA_049793635.1 Maribacter sp.
GCCGTTGAGACCGTCATTGAGGCAATGGACAACAATGACGAACTTTTCCTCTATGAAAGTGCCGATTTGCTTTTTCATTACCTTATCCTCTTACAGGCAAAAGGCTTTACCTTGAGAGATATTGAGGAAGAATTGATGAAGCGTAAGAAGTGAACATGAGATTTTATAGAGTAGTAGATACTACACATCATGCAATTGGTTTTGTTGAAATGAATGGATGCTTCGAAGCGTTCTCTTGAGGAAACTGTTCCTCTTTTGCGATATTCTAATGCAAAAAATTCTTGAAATCTTTAAGAAGTCTTCTTTCCTCTTTTAGCAGTAAGTGTATAATGAATAGATAACCAGCAGGGAAAATTAAGTAAAATGGTATCGGAATCCTCAGTTTGAAGGAGATATCTACGATCAACATCAGCAGTGGAACAAAAAGGAGAAAAGTAGATCCGTACTTACTTTTATTGGTTAAAACAATTTCAGTTGTGGAGTCAGTAATTGCGTACAAACATCCAAAAGCAATAACATCACTTTCCGTGTTCGGGTAATTGGTGTCAAAAATGGTCGAGCCAAAGGAGAAGTTTAAACTACTGATAAAAGTTTGTTCGGTTTTCCATTTAAAATAAAATTGCCTTCCCTCTTTTTCGTCAAGGATTATTTTTAAATCCGTTATTGACCTATCCACAACAACGCACTCATTTTGGCTTAAACCACGAAAAAAGTAGGATACGTTCAATCTGCCTTAAACGTATCATTATCCATATCTTCCATCCAATGATACTCTATTTCCCATGCCACGTTTCTCGCAAACTCAAGTCCGTGTCGATCCGCTAAAAATCCTAGGGCCATGTCCATACCGGCACTCACCCCTGAGGAGGTGTAGTAATTGCCATCAACGCTCCACCGGGCCTGTTTGTCCCATTTTACTTTGGGTCCGTTTGTGACCACCCACGAAAATGCCCTTTTGTTGGACGTTGCCTGTCTATCGTTCAAAAGGCCTGCTTTGGCCAAAAGTGCGCTACCCGTACACACCGATAATACATAGGTACTCGCAGCTGAAATGGTTCTAATATCTTCGATAAGTTGCTCATTTTCAACTTCTATCCGGGTACCCATTCCTCCCGGCACCAAGAACGCGAAAGGTGTACCAGACATCGCTGATATTTTTTTTGTCATGATCGGAACGCCATGCCTATTCGTGATTATCCCGCCGTCAAGTGAATAGAAGTTTAGGGTATAGTGGTCGACCAAACGGCCAAAAATTTCTGCTGGGCCAAAAACATCAAGGGTTTCATAATCGTTAAAAAGTAAGAACGCTATTTCTAATTTTTCGTTTGCGTCGTCATTCATATTCTTTGTTTGAGATAACGCACCCTTGGGAGCGAATAAAATGATGAACATAAAACTTTTAACAAATAGCTTCAGATTACTACTAGATTTCATACGATAGCCGATTACAGCGTTTACTTAATTTCTTCAAAACCTAAATTACAATTATTTACGTGTTGATTACATGTTTAAAATTGAATAAATGCGCACTTAATTTATCAAAAATCTAAGAGGTAGTACTCAAAATTGTAAAGTCTTCAAAGTATAAATGAGAAGGATTATGATTTTCTGAACGGGAAGACTTTGAAGAAGGTGAGGCTTCGCCATGCCCATTCCAAGGGACCATATTTAAAATAGTGCAGCCATAATTTGCTCAACCAAACTTGTAGGGCAATAAATACCAAGGCCAATAAAAAAGTATACAACTGCCTTAATTCCCCAATAAGGCCAAGACCCCAACCGTACAGTAAAAAGGTACCTAAAATGCTTTGTAATACGTAATTGGTCAATGCCATTCTCCCATAGGGTGCTAATTTGGAAAGCCATTTTTCTGGCTTTACTTTTTTATAAAGTACGACAAAGGCTACAATCCAAACAAGGGTAAGGGCCGCATTTGCCAAGTCCAAGGCAGATAGGCCCACCATGGCGTACCAACTGTCCAGACCTCCCTCTGGCCCAACTTGCGAAAATGCCGCTGCCGTAATCCCAAAGGATACGACCAAGAGCAAGCAGGATCCTATTCCAATGTTCTTGATGAACGAGGAACGCTCCTTAAAATGTGTAAAGAAGGAAATTCGGCCGGCATAAAGGCCGATAAGGAAAAAGGCAAAGGTGAAATAGCCCCTTCCAAAAATACTGAACTGGAAATCCGCCTTGTCCAGATGTCCGCTGATGGCATTCGTTTGAAATACCTCCCAAAGACTCCCATTTTTTAAAATAGCATAATATTCCAAAACCCAAGGTGCGGTCTTGCTCATTTCTACGGGACCTCCCCAAATACTGTCGGTTCCAATGAAAAAATAGACGGCATACCTCGCAAAACCTAAAAAGAGGATGCCGGCCAGTGCCAAAATCCATCTAGATTCGAGACGGTAAAACGGAATTAAGAATAATCCTAGAAATGCATAAATGGTCAAGATATCACCCCTATAGAAAAGACTATGGGCATAACCGATGAGCAATAAAATGATAAGTCTCCAAAGAAAACGGCCACCAAAAGGCTTTCCCTTTTTTGCGCCGTTATCCATTTGTATAAAAAAACTAAGCCCGAACAAAAAAGAGAAAAGTGCAATAAACTTACCTCTCAAAAAAAAGAGTACCAGGCCATCAACAATGTTATCGACCAAACCGACATGAACCGCATTATTAAAACGTTCTGGAGACAGGGAACCAATGTAGTTTTCCGTCATGTGACAGATGAAAATGCCGGAAAGGGCTAAACCCCTTAACGCATCTATAATTTGAATTCTGGGAAATACTTGGGGTTGCATATAGATGCATTGATTTAAGGTTACCTAATGAATTGAATGTGTGAAAGATACAAAGAGACTTAGAAATAGATGGAGATTCCGCAATAGAATTCGTAATTAAAAGTAAATCGTAATGAGTATAGAGTATTTAAAACATAGTACGAGGTATAAAATATGCATTAAGAATTATTCAATAGTTTACTAAAGAGAGTATTCTAAAAAGTGTGTCAAATCGATTATTTTATTAAGAAGTGATTTAAACTTTTTTTTGGATCGAAAGAAAGGGTTGCGGATATTTGCGTTGCAACACGTAAAATAATCAAACACAACCCTATATGTACAGCGTACTCGACAAAGATATGATAGAAATGGAAATTGTACCCTATATTCCGAAAACAAAGAGAGGTTTTGCACCGACCGTTCCGGTCGCGGAGATCGTCAATGCGATCCTTTACAAGCTCAAAACGGGGGTACAATG